>JAQWPD010000079.1 GCA_029245525.1 Gammaproteobacteria bacterium
GCAAATTCATAGGGGAGCGCCAGAAACGAAACCGCAGCCCCTTGCTCATCCTCGGGAATGCCCAGGTTAGAGGTCAGCAGATAATTCTGCATAGCGGACAGAAACGCCACCATGCCAATCGTAAAAAACGCCGCGTAAAAGTAGGTCAGCGCATTGCGCCGCGTTACACCCGGGTTCAACCAAATTGGCCCCAAGCTGAGGGCATCGTCGGTATTAGCCGATATCAGAACTTTATCTGTCATCAATTTCAGCCGAGCATTTAGCTCAACCGGTCACGTCGTCATAGTATTCAGCGGCATGCTGCGGCAACAGGTACGGGAAAAGTTCTTTATCCCGCTCTTTTTTTCGATTCAGCGTAAAGGTCATACGCGATTCGATACTTTGCCACTGTTCGACAATCAGAAACTCGGTACCCTGCTCGCCCTCATGCTCCGGCGCCGGCTGCTTTGCAATCTGCTCGGGCGTCATGCGCGACATAATTGACTCGAGCATGGTGCCGGTGCGTGCTTTTAATATCGTGCGACTGACGAAGCCATCAGCAGCTTCATACTCTGACTGCTGACTGCGATAAAACTGTTCAACGTTATCTTCCATGCCTTCGCGCGCTGCGATTCTGACGACTACGGTTTCCATATTAATCTCTCTTAAATTTAGTTAGGTCGCTGCGACCGCTGGTTTATTCTTCACCCGGCACCAGAGGCACAGATTCAAGCACCCAGTTGCCCGATTCACGACGTGCCGGACTCGGAATCGCATACGCCACATCGCCATCTTCCTGCTTCAATATTTTTTGGTCAATGAGCCAGCCTTTCTTTTTCCAGTCACCCAGCCACTCGCGATAGCGCTTCACTATAGCATCCGATGATGTCATCAACTCGCGCCCGGGGCTGTCAGGTGTTCTGACGGGATACAACTGCTCAAGAATACCGATATCCTCAGCGGTAATCTTCAAATTCACTTCCATCACCTTCTCATCAAGCTCTGGATCGAGTATGAAGTTGCGCATGTTAATAAAATAAATCTTCGTATGATCGCGATCAATTGGCGCTTCAAATAAATACTGCACCAGGTTGCTTGCAGCATTCACAAAAATTGATGTCACCAAAACATTCGGTCCGTGAAACCATGATCCTGCTTTCAACTCACCCGTCACATTGCGATCTTTTGCCAATACGGTATTTTCAAGCACAGGGTCGCCGAAGTAGGCGTCGAACCCCGTACCCCATTCATTATCCCAAGTCCGGAAGGTTTCCTTATGCATAGGCGGATAACCTTGGGCCGGATGAACAAACTGGTTGTGAACCGGATCAATGCCATTTTCCACTGAGCGCTCGTAATAGCAATTCGCATTTAAAACTATTGGGGCACTGGGCCGCCATTCATCAGAATCAAAGTCTTCAATTTCATACAGCGGTGATCGCTCGTTTTCCGGCAAATCGCCGAGAAATGCGAATACCACGCCATAGCGCTCTTCAGTAGGGTAGCTGTCAACTTTAGCTCGTGCGGGCGGCTTCATCCCCTCTTCTGAGGGCATCAACTGGCACTTACCATCGGCATCAAACTGCCAGCCATGATAGGGGCACTCAATACAGTCGCCGTTCACCTTGCCATGCCCAAGAGAACCGCCCCGATGAATGCAGGTGTCACTCAGCACATGCGGCTTGCCTTCAGAATCCCGGAATACGGCGAGTCGCTGCCCGAGCAGTCTCACCGGCAAAGGGGCATCAGTTGAGAGTTCATCCGTCGTACAAACGGGGTACCAAAAATTAATATACATAGGCTCCCTTTCCTGTCTAAACAGCCACAGCCGCTGAATGGCTGGTTATCGTACAGCAAACGATAACAAAAAACCTCTAGGGGAAAACCACAGAAAAAGACACGCCCAGACATTTGCATCAAAAAGAAGGGTCGTCAAGACCCCTTGACTCCAGAGGCCTTTCGCTTAAGCATTTGCCCGAACCGGTGAAGATCAGGCGCTCTTATATAGCTCACCGCAACGCCTTTGATGCGGGCCGAAATGCGACCGAAGCACTTGTCAGCTAATTGCAATACTGTTTATATTAGCCGGTAATCCACTGAATTCCGCGGACCCTAAACCGATGATCGTTACAATTGGATCAGCCGCCATCCGCGGCTGCAGCTTTTTCATACTGCTTCTACTCTCAGGAGTTGCTGGCGCTCACGGCGTAACGGAAGGCGACCAGGGTTATATTCAGGAAATCTCCGGCACCAACATCATTCCGTTTATGTACCTGGGCGCAAAGCACATGGTCACAGGTTATGACCACTTGCTGTTTCTTATTGGGGTCATCTTTTTTCTCTACCGGCTTGCGGATATAGGCATCTATGTCACGCTGTTTGCCATTGGTCACTCAAGCACCCTAATTCTGGGTGTTTACTTTGATATCGCTGCAAATGCTTATCTGATCGACGCCATTATCGGGCTATCAGTGGCATATAAAGCACTGGACAACATGGGTGCATACCAGCGGTGGTTCGGGGTTCAACCAAACACAAAAATTGCCGTACTGGTATTCGGGTTATTTCATGGCTTCGGGCTGGCCACGAAAATGCAGGAATTCGAGATCTCCAGAGAAGGACTTCTCGCCAACCTTATCGCCTTCAATGTTGGCGTTGAAATCGGTCAGCTGTTGGCACTCTCCGGCATTTTAATCGTTATGAGTTTTTGGCGGCGAACAGCATCTTTTTACTCCCAGGCATACAACGCCAACACGCTATTGCTGACTGCTGGGTTTATGCTTATCGGCTATCAATTGGTAGGCTACTGGATAGCCTAAGCGGACAATAACAAGGCATTACTATGTATAAAGACAATCTTCCACATCAAAACGACCTGCCAACATCTCGCCAGCTGGCAATATCGACTGTTGTCGCCTTAGTCACTGCCACGGTGCTGCTGGTTACAGTGGTTCTGCCGGCTGAGTACGGCATTGACCCGACCGGGGTTGGCCGCGCACTCGGACTCACCCAAATGGGTGAGATTAAAGTGCAGCTCGCTGAAGAGGCAAAAATAGAAACCGCAGAAATCGTAGAACTGCAAGAGCAACCAAAGGAAATGAGCCTGATTAGTCCCCAATCAGTGGAGGCACCCGCCGCAGAATCAATAACTGTTATGCTCGCTCCCGGCGAAGCGGCTGAAGTTAAATTGATTATGAACAAGTCGGCAAGAGCAACGTATGCGTGGACCGTTGATACGGGCCACGTCAATTTCGACACTCATGGTGACAATGCCGGCATCGATTATCACAACTACAGCAAGGCCAAAGCCGTATCCGGTGATGAGGGCGAACTCATTGCTGCGTTCGATGGCAGCCACGGTTGGTTCTGGCGAAATCGTTCTAATGAAACAGTGAATATCACCCTAAACGTGAGCGGCGAATTTACAGCGATGAAGCGCGTACTTTAGTGGTCTTTGTCATTCGATCCGAGCATGAGCAGCTGCGGATCTCTTTTAATTGATCGCACCCGATTCAAGCCCAGCAATGCCCGATTTCTGTGGGTCTGCGTACAAAGGATGCCTAGATGAAAGCCGCAATTAAAATCGTGATACCAAAGAGCAGTGGGTAAGCCCACCGAGCTAAAAGGTTTAAACGCTCAGCCGCAGCCTCCATTCCGCGTAAAGACAAGCGACTGCCGATAACAGCAACCCCAAGAGCCCCGAACACCATCAAGGTGGAACCTAAAATAAACCAATCGACGCGGGTGATATAAGCCACAGCGGGCAGATTGAGGCGCATACTAAACCCCAAAGCAAGCAACGAAAAAATAGAGGCGGTGGACACGGCAATCCGCGGTGCCACTACGCTCGGAGGCAACCAAAATACTGTCCATGCCATAAAAAGCACAAGAGACATTGGGAGCATCATTGTTACAAGATAATAAGAGGCCTCGCGCTGCGCCTTTATGCGAATCGAAAGCTTCGGAACCTGCCGACTCTGCCCCACAATTTTGAAAGGCTTGTTGTCCACAGGCAAGGTACTAAAAACCCAATCTTCAGCGCTGAAATCATTGCTCATTCCTGAGCCATCCGCATCATTTAAAATCTGCAGCTCATCGATCGTATGACCATAAGAAATTAAGTCAACCGACAATATTTGCTCATCAAAAGGGAATTGCTTAAATTCCATATCGACAGCTAAGTTTCCGAAGAAGCGCTGCGCATAGGTGACATTGCCAAAATCATCAACAACAACCTGCTCTGGCAAACGGGTTTTCATGTCACGGCTATTTGCCGCGGTAATTGTTGGCATCCATAGGTCATTTAATCCAAGGACCCGCCCTTCACCTAATGCCGATGCACCTGCAAGAGCCAAGCGCGGATCCACCCATGAGAAGCTCATAAAAATATCTACAGTGAACTGCTGTTTAACATTATCGATGGCTGCAATATCAACAATGCGGGTAGTCACCGTAACTGGTGTCGGGGGGCCGCCCTTTCCAGGGCGATCAGCAGAGACTTGCGCGTGCAGGGGTGCGGCCGCAACACAAATCATAAATGCGCATAAAGATAGACAACAAGACAATGACTTAAGCATAAGCTCCCCTTTTATCAGTTGACCGCCCGAATAAGGGCTAAGGCGAGTGGCTCTTAACAGCAGCCCGAAGAAAGTAAGGCGCACCATGAGCATTCATTTTGCGCTTAAAGGTTTTATTCACGCCCGTAGAATAAAGATAGGCAAAACCCTCACCGCCAAACGTCAGGTTGGAGGTAAATTGATCCGGTCGCGGAATCATGCCAATAATCTTGCCGCTTGGACTGTAGACGTGAATGCCGGTAAAAGCTGAAACGTAGACACGGCCCTCACTATCGACCGTCATGCCGTCAGTACCCGGCCTGTTCTTTGCAATCTGCTGACCGTTCAGATCAGTGCTCGTTGATATTCTATCGAAGACATTGCCCTTATCTTCTAAGGTACCGTCGGCATTGATGCTAAACACCCAAAGCCGCGGATCAATACTGTCGGTGGTATAGAGCATGGTCTCATCAGGCGAAAGAATAATACCATTGGGTCGATAACCCGATGCAACAACCTCAGGCTCCTGACCGGGACGAATAATCAACACCTGGCGATTCGCGCGGTCGGTGTAATAAATATCACCCCAACTGGTGACAACAATGTCATTGCAAAATTCAGGCTCGGCATTCGGCCTACCTATCACCGGATAGGTTTTATCAACATAAAGGTCGGTCTTGCTGCCATCAGATGCGTAAGTGATAAACTTGCCCTCACGATTGCTGCAGGTGTACAGCAACCCATCGGCGCCAAACATCATTCCCTGACTGCCACCGTTATTGCTATCAAATACCGAAACAGAACCGTCGGCATTTTCACGCAAAGTCTGAAATCCGGTGACATCTGAAAAGTACACTAGACCGTTTTCATCAACCGCAGGCGCATCGGTATAGAGATAATCACCACTGACAAACTGCCATTCCTCGCCGGGCAACAGCACCGATTCCGCCAATGGGTAAACAAGCTCTATAGGCTCGTCGGGCTGACTGCACTGGGTAAGCGCCAAAGCTGACACAACAACGCTCAGGCGCAATCCAGTGTACAACCGCAACTTAGTACTAGAAAACTCTGGGAAACCGGTCACAAACACCTCACAATTTAGAACTTGCTTATTCGCCAAGGCCCGTTGCAATCCGCAATGACAGCGCAGCTGCGCCTGACCAAGAGCAGATCAATATGCCGGAAATCTAGCATGATTCAGGGGTCGCCGTAAGTCACCGGGGTGCAAATCGATACGCAGAGCAAAAATAAGGGCTTTGCCCCATGGCCAACCGCTATCGGCTTGCGTCTTACTGGCTTTACTGCTTAGATTGTTGCACCCACGCAACACGTAGTTTTTGATTGGCGCTAAGCCACAGTAAAGAGGCGCAAGCAAACATGACCTCACCTTATAAAAGAATAATACAGCGCCCTTGCTCTGACATGGGGGCTGGGGCGGGCTGGCAAGCGCAGCTATGAACACTGACACCGCCACCAAACCTGCCGGATCCATTCAGAACTTCTGCTCTAACTGCGGCAGTAAGCTAACTGCGTCTCAACCTGAGGGCGACAACAAGCTGCGGTATGTGTGCGCAGACTGCGACATGGTGCATTATGAAAACCCGAAAATGGTGGTTGGCTGCGTCGTAAGTCACCACGGTAAAATTCTGCTCTGCCGGCGCGGCATTGAGCCGCGCGCCAATTTCTGGACAGTCCCCGGGGGCTTTATGGAACTCAACGAGACAGTCGCCGCGGCCGCTGTGCGCGAAACCTACGAAGAGGCCCTCGCTGAAGTCGAAATCGATGGAATTCTCGCAATTATCGACGTGGTTCATGCCAGACAAGCGCATATTTTCTTTCACGCTACCCTCAAAGGCGACAGCTATGGCGTCGGCGAAGAGTCAACCGACACCAGACTGTTTGCCCCGGCCGATATCCCCTGGAACGAAATAGCCTTTCCCAGCGGAACTATGGCGCTAAAGCACTATCTGCAGCTGCTCGCAACCGATGAGCAAAGCGTCTTATACGCGCAAGCCGGGCGCATAAACCACGCTTGAACCGGCGCTCCGCGGCAAACCTGCAGTAGCAGCCTCGTTCACTGCTTGCACCGGATGGACGAGAGACGCATTTAAAGTTGGAATCTGCGGCTTATCCGTCTAAAGTACGCCGCATCTAGGGTTCTGAGCCCGATTTTTTAGCCAGGAGAGTTTCGTGACTTTTGTTGTTACCGAAAGCTGCATTCGTTGCAAGTATCAGGATTGTATTGAAGTTTGCCCGGTGGATTGTTTCCATGTTGGCCCCAACATGCTGGTTATTAACCCGGATGAGTGCATTGACTGCACCCTGTGTGAACCAGAATGTCCCGTCGAGGCAATTTATGCTGATGACGAAGTGCCGGATGGTCAGGAGAAGTTTATTGAACTGAACGCCGAGCTGTCGGAAATCTGGCCGGTTATTACCGAGATCAGTGACGTACCGGAAGATGCCGATGACTGGAAAGACAAAGAAGGCAAACTCGAGTATCTTGAGCGCTAGTTAGCCTGTGCTAGCGGAAAACCAAAGCAATAAAAAAGGGCGTGTCAGTGATTGACACGCCCTTTTTTATTGCTTTGCGCATTGGTCCTTCTTTGTATTTAAGCTGCACCAAACACTTACGATGAGGCAGCTGCTAGCTCATCAAGTCGTTCTCGCAACTCCGGCGCCGGCACATAACCGCCAATCAAGACGCCCGTTTCGGTCATAATGGCAGGGGTTCCTGTAACGCCTGCAGCGAGACCCAATTTGTAGTGCCCTTCAACCGGCGTTGGCCCGCAATCGTTGGCCGGGGCATCAAGACCTGCCTTGGCATTGGTCAATGCAGCAGCGCTGTCATCGGCACACCAGACATTGTTTGCCTTCGCCCAGCTCGGCGTATTGGGACCGGATCGTGGAAAGAACATGTACTGCACCCGTATACCAAGATCGGTGTACGCTTGAATCTCCCGATGCAGCTTACGACAATAACCACAATCGATATCCGTGAATACAGTAACGGTATAATCCGGATTACCATCAGCCACATCAAACACAATCATGGTGGCAGGGTCCGCATTAGTCAGGGCTTCGGCTCTCGCCATAGCACGGCCTTTTTCAGTGACATTTATTTTCTTCAATACATCGTAGGCATCACCCTGAATGAGATAAAGACCATCCTCTGTGGCATACAGCAAATTGCCATCAAAGCTCACTTCCAGCAATCCGGTAACCTGTGATGCCTTAATGTCACCAGGCTTAATGTTATCGAACTGCTCCATCAGCAGTTTATGCGCGGGAGGGATATTATCCTGCGCAACAGCTGCGCCGAACACGAGGCAACTGGCCAGCGCCAAAAACATTCGGGAAACACGCTTATTTATTCTGGATGCAAACATCATCAATTCTCTAAAAACCAACAAATAACAGGAGTGACTTTTGGGACATCAAAATTAACCCGATGTTCCCATAAACCCCAAAAAGCACATGGCGAGGCCCTGCATCACCAGCAGCGACTCTAGCACAATTGCTAAATGACTAAATGAAAATGGACGCCACTGGCGTCCATTTTATCTCAAGCATTAAAAAGCTAACAGGCTAGCCACGCGGATGATGCTGACCGTGTAACTCTTTCATACGGGCCCGTGCCACATGGGTGTATATCTGGGTCGTTGAAAGATCACTGTGACCCAGCAACATCTGCACCACACGCAAGTCTGCACCGTTGTTCAGCAAATGGGTCGCAAATGCATGACGCAGAGTATGCGGCGACATCTTGCTCTTAATATTCGCGAGCTTGGAATAACGTTTAATAATGTGACAAAACGCCTGGCGGGTCATCCGATCTCCACGACGAGTGGGAAACAGATAATCAGTCTGTCGTTCCAATAAAATTTCGGCGCGCGCACCGCTAATAAAGTCGCGCAACCAGCGCTGAGATTCCTGCCCCAATGGAATAAGACGTTCGCGGTCACCTTTACCGACAATCCGGGCAACACCCTGATTAAGATTAATCTCTGACTGCTTCAGATTAATGAGCTCAGACACACGCAGGCCGGTAGCGTACAAAACTTCAAACATGGTGCGATCACGATGACCAAGCGGATCTTTTACATTGGGAGCATCCAGTAAGGCCTCAACTTCGGCCTCAGTCAGTGACTGTGGCAACGAACGGCCAATACGGGGCATTTCAATTTTAGCGGTGGGATCCTGCTGAATCTGAGCTTCACGCAGCAGGTACCTGTAGAAACGACGGAAGCTTGACAGCTGTCTCGCGGTAGACCTCGGCTTTGCACCCTCTTCGGTACGCCAAGCAATAAACGCCAGCAGATCACTGCGGGTTGCATAAATAAGGCTGGTATCGCGTTTCGCTAACCACTTGCGCAAAGACACAAGATCTGCACGGTATGCACCCAGTGTGTTTACAGAAAGTCCGCGCTCCATCCAAATTGCATCGAGAAACTGGTCGATAATAACCTCGGACGAATTCTTAGTCGGTTGTTCAGTATTATGTGACATTAATCCACTTCTTTCTGGTGAGCAAACGTTTTACATGGAACCTGATGCACTGAGTCCGGCATAGCATTTGCCTATACCCCACTAATAACCTGATAATCAAAGCACGCGTTACCGGTCATCTCTGTGTCCTGAGCCTGAGTTTTGGCGAAACGGCTCCAACCTTTCAGGCCCGGTGGACACCAACACAAATGGGTTCCTCCTTATGGTTAAGGATTATGCTCAGTCATAATGTTAAGTGCCGTGACTGGGTTCACAAAAACCAACGATGAAACTTAAGTAACTGATTTAATTAAATGTATAGACTATTTAACGGGCTAAAACGAGCTATTTTCGCGATCTATGGGCTGTGGGTATGGCTGGTTTTTATGATTTTCGGCAGTGCCGTAACGTTGCTGCTTGTCATCGTGCCGGGCATCGATGCCCGCCGAAAACTCACACGCAACGGCGCAATAATCTCGCTGGCACTTTCCGGCTTGCGCCCGCGCATTTCGGGCTTGGAACTGCTGCCCAATGAGCCTGGCGTAGTTGTCGCCAACCACGCCAGCTACCTCGATGGCATTGTGATGACCGCGATTTTACCGGCTCGATTTCAGTATGTGGTGAAGCAAGAAATGAGCTCCGTGCCCTTAGCCGGCTATCTTCTGAAGCGTATCGGCACTCAATTTGTAAGCCGCGCACACGCACAAAGCAGTGCGGGCGGCGCACGCAGAATCATGAAGGCCGCGAAGAATCAACAATCAATAGTGTTCTTTCCTGAAGGCACCTTTGTCGCGGAACCAGGGCTCAAGAAATTTCATAGCGGCGCATTCATCTCTGCGGCAAGCGGTGAGATGCCGATTACACCTGTTGTAATTCATGGCACACGAAAAATCCTACCTGCTGAACAGTGGTTAGCCCGCCCAGGTCATATAGACGTCATGTTAAAGTCTGCCCACCGCATTGGTGTCGATGCCAAAGACGCGAAACAGCTGAAGCTCCTGTGCCGCGAGAGCATACTGGCCGAACTAAACGAACCTGATACCGCGCAGTCTTAATGGTTATAATAAGGGCCACAACTAATCACTCTGATTTAACCCGAATACCTGCATAGGACCGCACATAGTGAGCACTATTGTTATTGTCGCTGCCCGCCGAACACCTTTAGGTGGCTTTCAAGGCGTATTGTCACCGGTGAGCGCACCCGATCTGTCTGCCGCCGCCACTCAAGCGTGTATTGCCGACTCTAAGCTCAATGCGGCAGATATCGATGAAGCCATCATCGGCTGCGTGTTGCCCGCCGGTATCGGCCAGGCTCCGGCACGACAAGCAGCACTAAAAGCCGGCCTGCCACTCTCTGCTGGTGCAACCACTATTAATAAGGTCTGCGGTTCAGGCATGAAAAGCGTCATGCTGGCCAGCGATATGATCAAAGCCGGCTCTGCCAACGCAGTGCTCGCAGGCGGCATGGAATCAATGAGCGGATCGCCCTACCTATTACCCAAGGCCCGAGAAGGTTACCGGATGGGGCATCAGGAGGTTCTCGATCATATGTTTTTTGATGGCCTACAGAACCCATACGACGGTAACATGATGGGTCACTTTGCCGAAGAGACATCAAAGAAGTACAACTTCACCCGCGAGGCGCAAGATGGTTTCGCTATTGAGTCAGTGCAACGTGCGCGTGCGGCTATTGAAAGCGGTGCCTTTGATAATGAAATTGCTCCGGTAAGCTTCACACACCGTCGCAAAGAACATACCGTATCAGTCGATGAAGAGCCTGCGAAACATGACCTCGAGGGTATCTCAACCATGCGGCCGGCTTTTGCCAAAGGCGGTTCGGTAACGGCGGCAACATCATCATCAATTTCAGATGGCGCTGCTTCACTCATTTTGATGAACGAAGCAGAAGCCAAACAACGCGGATTAACCCCATTGGCAAAAATTGTCGGTTACACAAGCCATTCGCACGAGCCCGAGTGGTTTACCACGGCGCCGGTTGGCGCTATTAAAACTCTACTTAAACAGGTGCAGTGGTCTGTTGACGATGTTGACCTTTTTGAGATCAATGAAGCTTTCGCCTGCGTCACCATGTCGGCCATGCATGATATTGGTATTGATCATTCAAAAGTTAACGTCAATGGCGGCGCCTGTGCTTTGGGCCACCCGATTGGCGCAAGCGGAGCACGAATCGTAGTGACACTGGTCCATGCGTTAAAGAATCGGGGCTTAAATAAAGGTATCGCATCGCTGTGTATCGGCGGTGGCGAAGCCGTGGCTATGGCCATAGAGATTTAAAACCATCGCCCTGCTGCAGGCTCAAATATCACAATTGCTTGTGCGGGCACCTCAATACACAACTGAACCACTTAAAAAATGGCTGATACAATGAAACGACATGCATTAACTTGCCTTCTGGCACTGACCAGTCTCGGGATCGTCCAACCGGCCGTCGCAACAGAAAATCCGAATCGCATTAATGCTTCTATCGGTGCTGCAACCCATAGTGGCGATGTGTCAGCTTTCCTCAGCGCGGATTACACCTACAAATTCAGCAACAACATTGCTGCGGCCATTTTTTACGAAAGGGCCGGCGGCGATTTTGATATCGAAGCGGTTGGCATTACTGTCGGGTATATCTTTGAGAACGGCTTTAAGTTTGGTGTTGGGCCCGGCCTGGAGCACAAACTCAGGGATGGCAAAACACTCGATCTATGGCATGTCACCGCAGGCTATGATTGGCCAATCAATAACTGGACCGTAGGCCCCACTGCCAGCTACGATTTGATTGAAAGTAATAACAATGTTTTATATGTGGGTTTGGCCGTCGGCTACGGGTTCTAGTACGATCGCCTTAAGCCACAGCCTAAGCCATAAAAAAACCGGCCTTGAATATAAAAAAGCCCTCTTTAAGAGGGCTTTTTTATTTCTTTACTACTCCATAATGGCAAAAAATTAAGCCATATTGCTTACCTAAGCTAACTTAAAAACGCCAAGCAGCGCCTACGGTATACATCATTCCACCATTTAAAATATCAAGATACTCTGCTTCTGCACGCAGCTGAATCTTCCATAAATCGACTGATCCACCAACACCAACTTCGTAATCTGTACCATCATAACTCGGCCCTAGGTTGGTTTTTGAATCCCAATATATCGCACCTACCTTACCGAAAAGATAAACAGGCCCCAAAGGCAAGCCGACTAAACCGGCAATATCCCACCCCGTAGTGCTAACATTTGGTCCTGCCGGAAGTGGTGCACTCACCTTGCCCAAGTCACGATAGCCACCCTCGATCGCAAAAAATTGCAGCAAATGATAACCAGCGAAGACTTTCCATGCCGTGTCACTATCATCAAACTTAACACCGTCTTCATTGTAATCCGTGGTTGCATCGCCAACACTGGCGCCAAGGTAAAAACCACCCTTAGTGGCCATTGCAGGCGCGGATAGCAGCACACCGCACACTGCTGTAATAACTAATGCTTTTAAACTCTTCATTACAAACACCCTTAAAGACTAATCACTGTAAATAGAAACCAACAACCAATGCGGCAATCAACAATCATCTGCAGTTTTGAACACCGCAAAAGCAATTACCGATGTAATTTTTAAGCACCATAAGGTCTACATGCCAGAATAATTAGGGCCACCGCCACCCTCTGGACAGATCCAATTTATATTCTGAGCGGGGTCTTTAATATCGCAGGTTTTGCAATGCACGCAGTTCTGCGCATTAATCTTAAACTTTTGCTCGCCGCCCTCTTCAACGATTTCGTAAACGCCAGCCGGACAATAACGCGTTGCCGGCTCACCAAACCTAGGCAAGTTCTGCTCCAGCGGAATTGAGGCATCAGCCAGCTGCAAATGCACAGGCTGATCTTCTTCATGATTGGTGCTCGACAAATACACCGAAGACAAAAGATCAAAGCTCAGCTTGCCATCGGGCATCGGATAATCGATGGGTTTGGCTTTACTAATATCAGTGAGCGCTGCGTAATCCGGGCTCGGATTATTAAGCGTGAACGGCAGTTTGCCGCGGAAAACAGTCTGATCTATCCAGATTAAAGGTGCCGCAATAACAGTGCCAAACTTATGCAGTAAGGGTGCGTAGTTTCTGGCGCGCCATAACTCATCATACACCCAGGATGTTTTAATTCGATTGAGGTAATCGACGCCGGTATTAAACGGACCGTCCTTTTGCAATGTCTCGAACAGACTTTCGGCGGCTAACATGCCAGTCTTCATCGCAGTGTGTGAGCCTTTGATTTTGGCACCGTTTAAAAAGCCTGCTTCACAACCGGCCAGCAAACCGCCTGGAAAAGCCAACTGCGGCAGAGACTGAATACCGCCTTTATTTACCGCACGAGCGCCATAGGAAATACGCTTACCACCGGTGAGGTATTGACTGATCTTCGGGTTGTGTTTCCAGCGCTGAAACTCTTTGTACGGATTCAAGTTCGGGTTGGAATAGTTCAGTGCAATAATGAAGCCGCAATACACTAGGTTGTCTTTGGCGTGATATAGGAAACCACCGCCTTCGGTATGGCTGTCCAGCGGCCATCCAAAACTGTGCACCACCTTGCCAGCCTCATGTTTAGCCGGGTCAATTTCCCAGATTTCTTTAATGCCAATGCCATAGTGCTGCGGATCGCCGCCGTGAGCCCGCAGATTAAACTGGCTCTCAAGCTGCTTGCCCAGACTGCCGCGACAACCTTCTGCAAAAATGGTTAATGGCGCACGCAGTTCGTAACCGGGCTCAAAACCTGATTTATGCGAACCATCTGCTGCGACACCCATATCGCCGGTAATCACACCGACAACTTTGCCTTCTTCAACAATTACATCAGATGCAGGAAAGCCAGGAAATATATTGACGCCCATGCTCTCAGCGTGCTCTCCCAGCCACTTGCAAAGCTCACCCAACGAAACAATGCTGTTGCCTTCGTTATGCATTGGCCCGGGAATAAATATATTCGGTACCTTTATGCCACCATCCGGGCCGGACATAAAATAGAAGTCGTCACCGGTGACCGGGGTGGTAACAGGCGGGCTCATTTGTTTCCAATTCGGCAATAACTCATCAAGTGCTGTGGTCTCAAACACAGCCCCGGAAAGAATGTGCCCGCCAACTTCTGCAGCCTTCTCAACCAGACAAATATTCATTTCCCGGCCAGCAGCTTCG
>JAQWPD010000089.1 GCA_029245525.1 Gammaproteobacteria bacterium
GCTGCACCGACGGCAGGGCTGCATTTTGACACAGCACTGTTAGATGCTCTGGCTAAACGGGGTATCGAAACAGCACAGGTTACGTTGCATGTTGGCGCCGGAACGTTTCAGCCGGTGCGCCAGGAGCAGATCGATGCCGGACAGTTGCACAGTGAGCGAGTGCTGGTTGATGCAGAGCTTTGTGCCAAGGTTGCCGCGACCCGCCAACGCGGTGGTCGGGTGATTGCTGTGGGCACAACGGTTGTGCGTTGTCTTGAGACGGCGGCTGCTGCCGGTGAACTCAAACCTTTTTCCGGTGAGACTCGTCTCTTTATTCAGGCGGGTTATTCATTTCAGGTGGTGGATGCGATGATCACTAACTTTCATTTGCCCGAGTCTTCTCTACTAATGTTGGTGTGTGCTTTTGCCGGACAGGCTAACGTGCTGGCCGCCTATGACCATGCCGTTAAGCAGGGTTATCGGTTTTTTAGTTACGGTGATGCGATGTTTTTGGAGCGAAACGAGTGAGCGAGCAACAGTTTGGGTTTGAGCTTAAAGCCACGTCGGGCAATGCCCGGCGAGCGAGCGTGCACACCGCCCATGGCGATATTCAAACGCCGGCATTTATGCCGGTGGGCACTTACGGCACAGTGAAGGCAATGACACCTGAGGAGGTTAAAGGTCTGGGTGCCGATATTATTCTCGGCAATACGTTTCATTTAATGCTGCGTCCCGGCGATGACATTATTCGTCAGCATGGGGGTCTGCATCAATTTATGAATTGGCATGGCCCCATATTGACCGATTCAGGGGGGTTTCAGGTTTGGAGCTTGGCCGAACGCCGCAAGCTGACGGAGAAAGGCGTCGAGTTTCAGGCGCCAACCAATGGCGACAAGGTGTTTCTATCTCCGGAAGTCTCAATGCAAATGCAGCATGCACTCAACAGCGATATTCAAATGGTGTTTGATGAGTGCACTGATTACCCGGCAACAGAAACGGCGGCGCGTGAGTCGATGGAATTATCGCTGCGCTGGGCAAAACGCTCCCGTGATGAGTTTGTGAATCTGGGAAGCCTGGAAAAAGGCAATGCTTTATTCGGCATAGTGCAGGGCGGCATGCACAATAATTTGCGGGACCAATCGCTTGCCGGTCTGCTCGATATTGGTTTTGAAGGTATGGCCTTGGGCGGACTCTCGGTGGGTGAGACCGAGGCCGAGCGAATGGGTGTGTTGCGCCATATTGTGCCGCAAATGCCAGCGGACAAGCCGCGCTACCTGATGGGGGTTGGCACGCCGGTTGACATCGTTAATGCGGTGGAGCAGGGGATTGATATGTTCGACTGTGTCATGCCAACCCGTAACGCCCGAAACGGGCATCTGTTTACCGATGATGGCGTTATTCGTATTCGCAATGCCCGTTATCAGGATGACCTGGGCCCGATTCACCCCGAGTGCGGCTGCTACACCTGCCAGCATTATTCGCGCGCCTATCTCCGGCATTTGGACAAATGCGGCGAAATATTGGCCGCACGCCTGCACACCATTCATAACCTGCATTACTACCTCAATCTCATGGCGCGCATCCGTGCTGCGATTGAGGCCGGAGATTTTGCCACCTTCGCCGCTGAATTCCGGCTGCGGCAGGAGACGGCAACGGTTTCTGTGGCATAATGCGTCGCCTTTCAGGCCGCATTTTAAGGTCGCATTTTTGGTGGGGCTAAACAGTTTCTATTTAGGGTTAAACACTATGGATTTCTTTATACAAAGCGCTAATGCACAGGGAGTTATGGACGGCGGTGCCGATTTAATGGGGCTGGCGCCTCTGGTGCTTATTTTTGTGGTCTTCTACTTTTTGCTTATTCGTCCGCAAACCAAGCGACAGAAAGAGCATCGTGAGATGGTTTCTGCCATTGCGGTGGGCAATGAAGTGGTCACGGCCGGTGGTGTGTTGGGCAAAGTGGTGAAGGTTTCCGATCAGTTTGTCATCATCGAAATAGCCGATGGCGTTGAAGTTACAGCGCAGAAGCACACACTTGGTGCGGTTATGCCAAAGGGTACGGTGAAGTCGGCCCGCAGTGGTAAAGCGGCTCCGAAACAGCTCGACGACTCGAAAGATGCTAAGAAGTAATCGAGCTGCAATTACCGAATCTTAACCATCGACTATGCACAGAGGCCTGTTGTGTCTCACGGACCGACTGAATGAATCACTACGCGTTGTGGAAGTACCTGTTGATTGTGGCTGTGCTGGCATTGGCCGGATTGTTCGCATTGCCGAATATTTACGGTGAAGATCCCGCGTTGCAGGTCAGCTATGACGACGACAGGCCCTTGGATGAAGCGGCGCTGGCTTCGGTGGCCACAGTACTGCAGCAGTGGGGTATCGACAGCGATGCGCCTTACCTTAGCGATGATCGCATACTGATTAATTTTTCCAGTGTAGAGCAGCAGTTGGCAGCGGCTGAGCAGTTGCGGACCAGTTTGGGTAAAGGCTTTGTGATTGCATTGACGCTGGCACCGCGTACGCCTATCTGGCTGCGTGATTTGGGTTTGCGCCCAATGAGTTTGGGACTTGACCTGCGCGGTGGTGTGCACTTTTTGTTCGAAGTGGACATGGCCTCGGCTATTTCTCAGCGGCTGAATATCTATCAGGATGAGTTTGATCAGTTGCTCCGCAAAGAGCGGATTCGTCGCAATGTCCGCATTGTTGGCGACACGATCGAAGTGAAAGTAGGCAACCCTAATGACCTGTCTAGAGCCGAAGAGTTAATCACTGAAGCAGATAACGAGCTTGATATTGATACTGTAGAGCGTGATGGTGAGCAGGTGTTGCTTGTTCGTATGACACCAGAGCAGGTTCGCGACCGACAGAACTTTGCTATTCAAAAGAACACCGTTACCCTGCGAAACCGGGTGAACGAACTCGGTGTTGCCGAGCCAGTGGTTCAGCGGCAGGGTGCCGATCGCATTGTGGTGCAGTTGCCCGGCGTGCAGGATCCGGCGCAGGCTGAGCGTATTCTCGGTGCCACAGCCACCCTTGAATTCCGCATGTTGTGCGAGAACCAAGACCCCTACGAAGCGCAACGTCGTGGCCGTGCGCCACTGGGCTGCGAGCTTTTTGCCGAGCGCAATGGTGCGCCGGTATTGCTTAAACGATCAACCATTGTCAGTGGCGATCAATTGGTCGATGCAAGCTCGGGGTTTTCGGAAGGTTCGTCGGTGGTTTTTGTAAAGCTTAATTCCAAGGGCGCCAGTCGGATGCTCGAAACCACCAAGGCAAATCTAAATAAGGCAATGGCGGTTGTTTTTGTCGAACAAAAGCGCAGCTTTGTCGAGCTTAATGGTGAGCAGAAGGAAGTAACCCGCATCGAGCGTGAGGTCATAAATATTGCCAATATCCGCGGTGTGTTCAGCAGCAGTTTTCAAATTAGCGGTCTTGATGTTATCGAGGCCCGCGACCTGTCTTTGCTGCTGAGAGCCGGCGCATTATCAGCACCAATTTATAAAGTGGAAGAGCGCACCATTGGTCCGAGTCTTGGGCAGGACAATATCGATGCCGGTTTGCGCGCCATTGTTATTGGCTTTCTGTTGGTGGTTGTCTTTATGGTTCTGTATTACAGGGTATTTGGCCTGATCGCCAATGTGGCCTTGTTTGCGAATCTGATTCTGATCACGGCTATGTTGTCGTTATTGCAGGCAGCCTTAACTCTGCCGGGTCTCGCGGGTATTGTGCTGACGGTGGGTATAGCCGTCGATGCTAACGTGCTTATATTTGAGCGCATTAAAGAAGAGTTGCGCAATGGCGTGACGCCGCAAGCCGCAATTAGTGCGGGTTACGATAAGGCCTTGTCGACCATTGCCGATGCCAATATCACCACGCTTATTGCTGCCACGATGTTGTTTATATTTGGCACCGGTCCGATTAAAGGTTTTGCCATTACCTTGTCGTTGGGTATTTTGAGTTCGATGTTTACCTCCATCATTGTGACCCGTGCGTTGGTGAATGGAATTTACGGTGGTCGAACAGTAAGTCAGTTGTCTATTGGTGGGGGCGATCTAACCAAAGGGCTCAAAAAAGCGGGTGCGCAGTCATGAATAAAGCACGAAGTGTTGCTAAGGCTGCGGCTTTGGGTAAGCAGATTAATTTCATGGGGCAGCGGCGGATAACAACCACCTTGTCCATAGTGCTTATTCTGGTGTCGCTGGTGTCATTAGGCACCCGAGGGCTGAATTTCGGCATCGACTTTACCGGCGGTGTGTTGCTTGAAGCGGAGTATCCTCAGGCAGCAGATCTGGGCGCCATCCGTGCTGATTTGGCGAGTAATGATTTTGCAGCCGCGCAAGTCCAGAATTTTGGTAACGTTCGCGATGTCTTGATTCGTGTGTTGCCTATAGAGGGTGTCAATAACGGTCAGTTGGGTGAGCAGATTTTAAGTATTTTGCAAAGCTCAGAGCCCGCTGTTGCGCTACGCCGGATTGAATTTGTCGGCCCGCAAGTGGGCGAAGAGCTTACCGAGCAGGGCGGGTTGGCGATGATCTTTGCGCTGCTGCTGATCCTTGCGTACATCATGTTCCGCTTTCAGTGGAAGTTTGCTGTCGGCTCCGTAACAGCATTGGTGCACGATGTTGTTATTACGCTGGGCGTGTTTTCGGTGTTGCAGATATCCTTCGATCTGTCGGTTCTCGCAGCAGTTCTCGCGGTTATTGGTTACTCGCTTAACGATACGATTGTGGTGTTTGACCGAATTCGTGAAAACTTCCGTGAAATTCATCAGGGCAATGCCGAAGAGCTTATGAATGGCTCTGTTAATCAGATGCTAAGTCGCACGGTGATCACAAGTTTGACCACTTTGTTGGTGCTGATGGCGCTGCTGTTTCTTGGCGGTGAGGCCGTCAATGGCTTTGCGATTGCGCTCATCGTGGGCGTTATAGTAGGTACGTATTCTTCGGTGTTCACGGCAAGCGCATCCGCGCTGTTTTTAAATGTGAGCCCTCAAGATTTGTTGCCGCCGGAGAAAGATCCGGAGCTTGACGAGCTGCCATAGCACCCGATGTGGTGTGATGGTCTCAGCAGGCAGGGTTCGCTTGAGCCCGGTTTAGCGCGGCGAGCGGCTGTTCTTAATCAGCTGCAACAGCTCAGCGTGCATTCTGGGCGTTCCTGCCACGATGTTGCCGGTGTCCATGAAGTCTTCTTTGTCGTCAACGGCACTGATCAGGCCGCCTGCTTCACGCAGAATGAGGACGCCTGCAGCGATGTCCCACAGCTTCATGCCGAACATCCAGCCTACATCAATTCGACCTGCAGCCAGATTACACAAATCCAGCGCTGCTGAACCCGGACTGCGAATGCACCCGGCTTCGAGCATGACGTTTTTATATACACGCAAGTGCGTGTCGAGTGATACATCGTTGCTGCGGAAGGGAAACTCCGTGACGACCAAGCCCCCAGCAATTTCATTTCGAGCGCTGACCCGAATCCGGCGACCGTCGAGCGTAGCGCCACTGCCGCGTGTTGCGGTAAACAGCTCCTGGCTTTCCGGATTGTAAACAACGGCAACAGAGAGGCGGCCTTTGATCTTAAGGGCTATCGATACGCAATAGTACGGGAGCCCGTGAATAAAGTTGGTGGTGCCATCCAGAGGGTCAAGAATCCATATGTGTTCGGCATTGGCATCGCCAATCTGTCCAGATTCTTCGCCGAGTATGGCGTGGTCGGGATAGCGTTGATGAATCAGCTCAATAATTGAATTTTCTGCAGCTTGGTCCACCTGCGTAACAAATTCGTTTTGCCCTTTCATCTGCACTTTCAGCCGGTCGAGTTGACGGGATTGGCGTGAGATGATGTCGCCGGCTTTGCGGGCTGCTTCGACGGCCGTGTTGAGTAATGCTTGCATAGTTTTTTGTTCGAACAGACCGCATTCACAGTGCGTGGGCGGGTAGAATAGCAAAGCTCGGCCCTACGAGTTGAAGAATTTACAGGTTAATTATGACGCAACAATCCGCAGCACCTATCCGCTTTGTCCTTTTTCAGCCATCCCATCCGGGCAATATCGGCGCGGCTGCCCGTGCAATTAAGGTAATGGGTTACCACGATCTGGTATTGGTTAAGCCTGAGCAGCAGCACCCACAGCCTGAGTCCAGAGCAAGAGCGTCAAACGCGCGGGACGTGCTGCTTAACGCCAGAGTGACCGACACGCTGGCGGAGGCGGTTGCCGATTGTGGTCTGGTATTTGGCGCAAGCGCGCGTCGCCGAAGGCTCAATTGGCCCGAATACAACCCCCGTCAATGCGCGGCAGAGGCCGTTCATGCGGCTGCCGCCAAGCCGGTGGCTATTGTGTTTGGCAATGAACAGGCTGGCCTGACTAACGATGAGCTCAACCTGTGCAATGGTTTGGTCTACATACCGTCCGATGCGAAATACAGTTCATTGAACCTGGCCTCTGCAGTGCAGGTGCTGGCCTATGAGTGCAGGGTTGCCGAAGATATTCCTGATCCTCGCCCGGAGCCCGAGTCGCCCAATGCGAGTTCGGAAGATATTGAATTGTTCTACAATCATTTTGAGCAGGTCATTGTGAATAGCGGGTTTCTAAACCCCGATAATCCGCGCAATCTGATGCGCCGCGTTCGGCGTTTGTTTAACCGGGTTCATCTGGATGAGAACGAGCTCAATATTATGCGTGGGATTCTGTCGTCGGTGGATCCCGCTAAACGCGATGAGCCGCGTGACTAATGGCGCAGCGGGGTGGGCGAGTGAACGATATTTATCTGGATAATGCAGCATCAACGCCTGTTGACCCTCAGGTAACCCAGGCAATGCATGATTGTTTGTCGGCCGAAGCTTACGGCAACCCGGCTGCGGATAGTCACGGACACGGCGCAGCAGCGCGGCAATTAATTGAGCAGGCCAGCACTCAGGTGGCGGGACTTATCAATGGTCTGCCAGAAGGCGTGACCTGGACCTCCGGCGCCACTGAGTCGGACAATTTAGCCATTCTCGGTGTTGCCCATTTTCGCGGTGAGATGCAGGGCAAGCACATCATAACGTCAATTACAGAGCACAGTGCTGTGCTCGAGCCTTGCAGGCAGTTGCAAAGCGAGGGCTTCGATATCACGTATTTGCATCCTGACAGCGAAGGTCGTATTACCCCTGAGAGCGTTAAAAACGCATTGCGCGAGAACACTATTCTGGTGTCATTGATGCATGTAAATAATGAAATAGGTGTCATTCAGGATATCGCTGCGGTGGGTCAGGTGTGCCGTGATAGCGATACGTTATTTCATGTGGATGCGGCACAAAGTGCGGGGCGTTTACCGCTGGACGTGGTTGCGCAGAATATTGATTTGCTGTCACTGAGCGCTCACAAAATGTACGGGCCCAAAGGAATCGGGGTGTTGTATCTGAATCGGCAGCGGATTAGTCGCCTGCAGCCGCTAATGCACGGGGGCGGCCATCAGCGTGGCTTGCGACCCGGCACGCTGCCCACTCACCAAATTGTGGGTATGGGCATGGCCTGCGAGATTGCTCAGGCTGCTCTTGATAGTGAACCGGCGGCAATCGAACGATTGCGCGAAACTCTGTGGTCAGAAATTGCAACGCTGCCAGGGCTGATTCGGAACAGCGCCAATGCAGAAACTGTCTGCGGTATTTTGAGCGTCAGCGTGGCGGAAGTTGAGGGTGAGAGTTTACTGCATGCATTGCGCGGCCTGTCGGTGTCGAGTGGTTCCGCCTGCAATACCGCCAGCGACGATGCCAGCTATGTGCTGCGTGCTCTCGGGAGGCATGACCCGTTGGCTGAAAGCACCATCCGCTTTAGTTTGGGGCGCTACACCACGGCCAACGACGTTGCCGCAGCGGCCACTGTATTTCGCAGTGCAGTGACCGAATTGCGGTGTTATGTGAGCCGCATGAATGAGGTGATAGAGCATGCAGTATAGCTCTCAAGTTAATGAATATTGTAAGGATAAAACCAATGTTCTTGCGATGAGTGACCGCTTAAGCGGCTGCGTTGCCGGCGCTGCCGGTGACCCTGCCAAAGGGGCGTGGGTGGGCTTCGTGCTGCGCGTCGACGGGCAGAGGATTTCATCCCTAAAGTTTCAGGTTTTCGGTTGCCCGCAGCTAGTCGCCGCCTGCGCGTATGTGGCAGAGCAGCTGCAGGACTGTGAATTGACCGCTATTGACCGGCTGGATACAGCAGAATTAATGCTTTCTTTGCAGATACCGACCGAAAAAGCGGGTAAAATACTGACGCTACACGATGCTCTGGTTCGGTGCCGGCGCGGTCTGAAAGCCAACTGAGCGCATGGACGGTAACATTGGTGCCGGTGTCGCTGTTGGTCCTAAGTGGTTCATTAAGTTAGTAAAGAGTTAAGAGTATGGCAATTACATTGACTGAAAGTGCCGCTGAGCGTGTGCGCAACTGTCTGGCTGAGCGAGGCAGTGGTGTTGGTCTGCGGCTGGGCATCACCAAAACGGGCTGTTCGGGCTTTGCTTATGTGGTTAATTACGCCGACAGCATTGAGCCGGAAGACACCGTATTTGATGATGGCGGCGTCGCCATTATTGTCGACCAGTCGGCTCTGGAAATGATCGATGGCACCGAAATTGACTTCGTGAAACAGGGCCTGAACGAAGCCTTTAAATTTCGTAACCCCAAATCTACCGGCGAATGCGGTTGCGGTGAAAGTTTCAGCGTTTAACGTCGCCGTATTGACAACGCAGTATTTCATTCATTATTTATTCAAAATATTTTCAAGGTAACAAGCATGGCTATTGAAAGAACTTTATCAATCATCAAACCTGATGGTGTTCAGAAAAACCTGATCGGCGAAATTTTCGGTCGTTTTGAAAAAGCAGGTTTACAGATTGTTGGCGCGAAGATGGTTCATCTGAGCAAATCGCAGGCGGAAGGTTTTTATGCTGTGCATAGCGAGCGCCCCTTTTTCAATGACCTGGTGTCTTATATGACCTCGGGTCCTGTCGTTGTGTCTGCACTAGAAGGCGAAGATGCTGTCGCTTTGCACCGTAAGCTTTTGGGTGCGACCAACCCTGCCGAAGCTGATGCCGGCACTGTTCGTGCTGACTTTGCCGAGAGTATTGAAGAAAACATTGGTCATGGTTCCGATGCCACTGAAACCGCTGCTCAGGAAATCGAGTATTTCTTCGGTTCTGATGGCGTCTGCCCACGGACTCGTTAAGTAAGTAACCCGGCGGCCATTTGCGGCCGGGATTTTTTAGGTTAATGCTCTGATGTCAGTCGCTCCGGTCAATTTGTTGGGTCTGCCGCGACGCGAGTTGGAAGGCTTTTTTGCCCGGCTCGGCGAGAAGCCTTACCGGGCAAAGCAGCTCATGCGCTGGCTGTATCGCGATAACGTGCTTGATCCGGAGGGAATGACTGACTTCAGTCAGGGCCTCCGGCAGCAGCTGGCGGAGCAGGCAGTATTTGCTTTGCCCAGTGTGACGCGGGTGCAGCAGGCCAAAGACGGCACTATTAAGTGGCTGATCAGCGTGGGTGGCGGGCAGGATATAGAAACGGTTTTTATTCCCGAAGCCAGTCGCGGTACATTGTGTGTGTCGTCGCAGGTGGGTTGTGCGATGGATTGTCCGTTTTGCGCCACCGGCCGGCAGGGTTTTAACCGCAATCTATCAGCTGCTGAGATTATAGGGCAGGTGCTGGTGGCGCAGCGCCGACTTGCTGAGCAGGGCACTGGCAGCCGCATTACCAACATTGTGTTTATGGGCATGGGAGAGCCATTGGCAAACTTCCGTGAACTTGTTCCTGCATGCAACTTGCTGACCGATGATCTGGCTTTCGCTTTGTCCCGGCGCCGCGTTACTGTGAGCACTTCGGGATTGGTGCCGCAGATTTACAAATTGGCAGAAGCCACCAATGTGGCGCTGGCTATCTCCTTGCATGCGTCCAATGATGTGCTGCGTAATGAGTTAGTGCCCATCAACCGAAGGCATCCCATTGAGGAATTGCTTCAGGCCTGTTGGGATTACGCCGAAGCAACCAATGCGCGGGCTATTACCTTTGAGTACATTATGCTTAAGGGTGTCAATGATTCGGTGGCTGAAGCCAGAGATCTGGCAAGGTTGCTGAAAGGGCGTCCTGCTAAGGTGAATCTTATTCCTTACAATCCGGTTGAGGCTATCGTTTACGAAAGATCCACCCAGACTAAGATCGATCAATTCCGCCAAGTATTGCTCGATAACAACATCATGACTGTTACGCGGCGTCCGCGTGGCGATGATATTGATGCGGCTTGCGGTCAGTTGGCAGGTCGTTTGGACAACAAAGTGCGGGTACCTCTGGGCGTCAGGCTGGGGGAGAAAAACTCGGCGCATTCGGTGAAACAGGCATGATGCGAAATTTGCTGGTATTAATGGTTGCTGCACTCCTGAGCGCTTGTGTGACGACGGAAGTGGGTGAAAACCCAAGCCCTGCGGCAAATCAGTTTGAGGCTGCACAGCTCAACCTTGACCTGGGGGTGAGCTACTTTCGTCAGGGCAACATGAAGGCTTCGCGTGAGAAGCTGGAAAAGGCGGTTGTTCAGAACCCGAAGCTGTCGGGTGCGTATCGCATTCTTGGTCTGGTGTATCAGGAGTTAGGTGATCCTGCTGAGGCTGAAAAGCAATACGTTAAATCGGTGCGTCTGACCCCTGATAATGTTGATTCGCTGAACGACTACGCGGGCTTTTTGTGCTTTGATCAACGCGAAGTCGATAAAGCCTTAACTTATTTCGATCGGGCCTTGGCTGTCCCTCTTAACGACAATCGTTCAATGTTGTATTCGAATGCCGCCCGCTGTGTTGAACAATCTGACCCTAAGCGTGCCGAGAATTATTTGCGTGCTGCTCTAGCAGCAGACCGAAACAATCCGCAGTTGATGGTGCAGATTGCTGCTTTGGCCTACAAGCAGCAGCAGTACCTGCAGGCCCGTGTGTTTCTTGAGCGGGCAATGGAAGTGGGTGAGCCGGACGCGAGTATTTTGTATTTGTTGTCAAAAACTGATGCGCAGTTGGGCAACATTGAAAACGCCGGTAAATACCGTGAGCAGTTATTGAAAGAGTATCCGCTGTCTGAAGAGGCTGCAGCGATACAGGCTGGCTCAGGTCGCTAGTTGTGTCTGTCGATACCGATTTGCCGACGTCAGATGACGAGTCTCAAAGCGCCCGGGAGGGCCGCTTTACGGCGGCTGTTGTGGCTGCGCGTGAGGCAGCAAATATTTCGCATCAGCAGGCCGCCGAAGCTCTGCGACTTGAGGTTCATGTTGTGCAGGCTCTGGAGAATGCCGATTTCTCGCCGCTAGGTGCGCCTGTATTTATTAAAGGGCACCTCCGGGCATATGAGAAATTACTCGGCTTGCAGTCTGGCTCATTGCTTGAGTTTTATGAGCTTATTCAACCTGCGGTGGCGATGAAGGTGGCGGTTCAGAAACCGGAAACTGCAAAACCCGCGAACCTGGCGCCATGGAGCTTAGGGCTGCTGATATTTTTAGCTATGGTGGGCGTCGCGTGGTTTTTATTGAGCGGCGATGCAGATGATGAGTCTGCTGCTGTTCCACTTGCGGTGGAACAGCAGACGGTTGAAAAAGGTGATGCTGCGGAACCTGTTGCTGCTTTTCCGGCTGCGGTGCCTGAGTCTGGTGTTGCCACCCTTGTGCTCAAATTCGCAGATGAGTGCTGGGTTGAAATCACCGATACAAACGGTCTTTTGCTGGAGAGTGTGCAAGCTGCAGGTGCTGTTCGCACGCTCACGGGCACCCCGCCATTTAGTTTTATTCTCGGCAATGCCAAGGCGGTGAGTTTGATGGTTGATGGCGTCGCGTATCGGTTGCCGGAAAGGGCTGTCCGTGGCGATACAGCCCGTTTCAAGCTAACCGCTGCCGATATTCAAGCCGTTAAGGATTCTACCCGATGAGTGATACATTGCAGTCAGTTCGTGGCATGAACGATATTCTGCCAGCAGACACACCAGCCTGGCAGGCTATAGAAGGGCTGCTTAAGCAAATCATGCTGTCCTACGGTTACCAGGAATTGCGGGTGCCATTGGTTGAGCGCACGGAGTTGTTTAAGCGCTCTATTGGTGAGGTTACCGACATTGTTGAGAAAGAGATGTACACCTTCGACGATCGCAATGGTGAAAGTCTGACGCTTCGCCCTGAAGCTACAGCGGGTATTGTGCGCGCAGGTATTAGCAATGGTTTGCTGCACAACCAGCGGCACAAAATTTGGGCCACCGGCCCGATGTTCCGTTACGAAAAGCCCCAAAAGGGGCGTTATCGTCAGTTTCACCAATTTGATGTCGAGGCGCTTGGTTTCGGTGGTCCTGATATTGATGCCGAGATGATCATGATGTCTGCGCGAGTCTGGCGCGAGTTGGGGCTCGATAACATTAAGCTGCAGATTAACTCGCTGGGCACCACCGAATCACGGGGCGTCTATAAAGACGCGTTGTCGGCTTATTTTTTGCAACATGAAACCGAGTTGGATGAGGACAGCAAGAATCGCCTGCACCGTAACCCGATGCGGATTCTCGATACCAAGAACCCTGCGATGGCGGATCTGGTGGCCGCTGCCCCAAAAATTACTGATTACCTGGATGATGAATCCCGCGACCATTTTTCTGTGTTGCAAGAACTGCTTGATCAGGCAGGTATTAGTTATACGGTTAATCCCCGCTTAGTTCGCGGCCTCGATTACTACTCACGCACCGTATTTGAGTGGGTTACTGACCAGTTGGGTGCTCAGGGAGCCGTGTGCTCCGGCGGGCGCTATGATGGGTTGGTTGAACAGCTCGGTGGAAAGCCGACGCAGGCTATTGGTTGGGCGATTGGGCTGGAGCGGCTTATCGCTTTATGTGAAGCGCTGGATTGTGTTCCGGCTCTTGAGCATCCTCATGTTTACGTGGTGCTTTCTGGCGCGGGCGCATTAAAACCCGGTTTTGCGCTTGCCGAAAGTCTGCGTGATGAGCTTCCCGATGTGCGCATCGAACTAAACTGTGGTGGCGGTAGTTTTAAGTCACAGTTCAAGCGGGCGGACAAAAGCGGCGCCCGTTTTGCGGTTGTGCTGGGT
Organism: Gammaproteobacteria bacterium; assembly: GCA_029245525.1. Classification (GTDB taxonomy): domain Bacteria; phylum Pseudomonadota; class Gammaproteobacteria; order Steroidobacterales; genus JABIQA01. The sequence goes on from JAQWPD010000089.1 coordinate 13,051, forward strand.
GATGAAGAGTTGGCTCAGGGTGTTGTCGGTATTAAGCCGCTGCGCGGTGATGGCGAGCAGCAGACAGTTCCTGTTGCTGACTTGGCGGCCAGTCTGCGTCAGACTCTGGCGTTATAAACGCTTAATTTTTATTAGGCTGTTTAGTTTTAATTAATCTTTTAACGATAAGATTTTAAACGGAAAGAATAGATACCATGATTGATGAGAATTTGACGGACGACCAGCAGGCTGAACTGATTAAAAGCTGGTGGCGGGAGAACGGGCTGTTTCTTGTCGGCGGTCTTGTTTTGGGTGTTGGCGGACTGTTTGGTTGGCAGACCTGGCAGAGTATCAGCACTCAGGAATCGCAGGAGGCATCAAATGCGTTTCAGCAGCTGCTTGAGGCCAGTGCTCAGCAGCGCTACAACAAAGCCGATGAGCTTTATGAGTTAATCACTGCCGATTACGCAGGCACGCCTTATGCCGATTCGGCTGAGCTTGAACAGGCTGCGAGCCTGATTAAGCGCAATGACGAGGAGCAGGCCGCAGAGGTATTGCGCGGTTTGGTGAGTAAAACCGGTGATACGAGTATTCGCAATATTGCCAAGCTGCGCCTGGGTCGCGTGCTGTTGCAGCTTGAAGACTATAGCGCGGCGGCAAAGATTGCCGCTTATGCGAAAAATGATGCGTATACCGCTGAGTTTGCCGACCTGCGAGGCGATATTGCTTATGCGCAGGGAAATATTGCTGCGGCTCGTACCGCCTATGAGCAGGCTTTGGCTGCTGGCGGTGAGGCGTTCCCTCAGGCCGGTTATGTTCGGGTAAAACTTAATGATCTGGGTGCTCCTGCACCCGTTGCGGCTGAGTAGGTTCTGATGATAACTGTGCGCCACCTTTTTTCGCGTGTTCCGCTCATTGCTTTTGCAGTATTGGCTGTTTCAGGCTGCAGTGTGTTTGGCGGCAGCGAAAACCCGTTTCCTCCTGCCGAGTTGGAGCGCTTTGATGCGGCGTTTAAGTTAAAAAAAGTATGGAGTAAAGGCATTGGTCGCAATAGCAGCTTGTTGCGACTGGCGCTGGGCCCCGCATCCAATGGTGAGGTGATAGTCACCGTCGGTCCGAAAGGCCGCGTGTCCGCATTTGATGCAAAGAAGGGGCGCAAGCTCTGGTCAAAAAAAACCCGTATGAAGCTGGCCGGTGGTGCGGGAGTTGATGGCAGTTATGTCGCGATTGGTTCCACCGACGGCTTTGTGGCCCTGTTATCCCTAAGCGATGGCAGCGAAATATGGCGCCAGCCGGTCAGCAGTGAGGTGCTTGCAGCGCCGGCATTGGCGCCGGGTCAGGTTATCGTCCACACTGCCGATGGCAAGATTACCTCGTTGAATATTACCGACGGCAGTGAGCTTTGGATTAATCAACAGTCTATGCCCAAGCTGTCATTACGCGGGAGCTCTGCGCCGATAATTGTTGCTGGCGCAGTCATTTGTGGCTTTGATAACGGCCATTTAGTCGCCTACGACCTGTCCGATGGCGATGCTTTGTGGGATGTATTGCTTGCACCGCCCTCGGGGCGCACAGAAATTGAGCGCATGATTGATCTCGATTCGGCCGCCGTTGTTGTTGGCAACGATGTCTATGCCATTAGTTATCAGGGTCGACTGGCAGCTATCGACGGAGGGTCGGGCCGGTTGCTGTGGTCTGAAGAGCTTTCCAGCTATGCGGGTATTGCCGGCGATGCCAGCACCATTTACGTATCCACTCAAGACAGTGAGCTTGTTGCAGTGAGTAATGCCTCCGGTCGCGAGACGTGGCGCTCCGGCGTGGTCTTAAATCGCGATATTACCGGGCCCGCCTTGCAGGGAGATTCAGTGGTTGTGGGCGACTATGAGGGCTATTTGCATTGGTTCGATGTTTACACCGGGGCGTTGCAAGCGCGCGCCAGAGTGAGCGGTGATCGGATTTCGGCCGCACCCATTGTGGTGGGCGATACCCTTTATGCAACCAGCGATAGTGGCAAAATAGCCGCTTATCAAATCGTTCGTCCTAAAAGAAAGCGATAGAGCCATGTTGCCTGCTGTTGCGCTCATCGGAAGGCCGAACGTCGGCAAGTCGACCTTGTTTAATCGCCTTACAGGCACCCGCGATGCGTTGGTGGCTGACTTTCCCGGCTTAACCCGGGATCGTTTATACGGGTTTGCCCACGGTGGTCTGCCGCCCTTTATTGTTATCGATACCGGCGGTCTCACCGGCAACAGTGATGATATGTCACGCTTGATGGATCGTCAGGTCGATTTGGCCGTGACGGAAGCGGATGTTGTGTTGTTGCTCGTCGATGGTGTTGATGGGCTGACCGCAGGCGATGAATACGTGGCGAGCCGTGTCCGCAAAACCGGCAAGCAGATTGTCTTGGTAGTGAACAAGGCTGAGCGGCGTGATGCCGACGACCTGCTGCCCGATTTCTACTCTCTGGGGTTTAATGAGTTGGCCGTAATTTCGGCCAGCCGTGGCGATGGTGTGGCCACGTTGGTTGAGCAGTTGACGCGACTGTTTCCTGAGTCTGAGCCTGAGGCACGACCGACAGCGCCAGAGGGCATGAAGATTGCCGTTGTTGGCCGGCCGAATGTGGGCAAGTCGACGCTGGTGAATCGCCTGGTGGGTGAGGAAAGAGTGCTTGCGGCCGACCACGCGGGTACGACCCGAGACAGTATTTATGTGCCGTTTATCATTGATGGCAAGCCCTATGTGCTGGTTGACACCGCGGGCATACGCCGTCGTGCAAAGGTGCAAGGGTCAATAGAAAAATTCAGCATTGTTAAAGCGTTACAGGCTATTGATGACTCAGATTCTGTTATTGTGTTGCTCGATGCGCGTGACGGCATCACCGATCAGGATGTGTCGCTGATCGGTCTGGTGATTGAGCGGGGCCGGGCGCTGGCTATCGGCGTCAACAAGTGGGACGGTCTGCGGGGTTACGACCGAGGCATTATTCACAGTGAGCTGGAGCGTAAGCTGCCGTTTCTCGATTTTGCCGATATTCACTACACATCAGCCCTGCATGGCAGCGATATTCGCAAGCTGCTTCACAGCGCAACCAAAGCCGGTGAGGCCGCCGTCAAAGATTTGCCCACCCGCCAGCTGAACGATGTGCTGAACAAAGCTCTGGATGCGCACCCCACGCCACTGGTGCGTGGGCGACGCGTTAAGCTCACTTATGCGCATCAGGGCGGTAAGCGCCCTCCTGTCATCGTGTTGCATGGCAATCAGACGGACCGCTTGCCGCAAAGTTATCGGCGTTATCTGATCAAGGCCTTCCGCAAAGCCTTCCGGCTGAAAGGCACGCCCATTCGCCTGCAGTTAAAAACCGGTGACAATCCGTTTGCCGGTATTCGCAACAAGCTGACGGCAAGGCAAACGCGTAAGCGCGATAGAATGAAGAGCTTCACCAATAAAAACAAATAGATAGCCCAATATCATGACAATTCATTGTTATGACGATATAACCAACAGATAACGTGCACAACGCCTCACTATCGCATAATACGGCCCTCTATTAATGGGGTGGTCGCTTGTGAGTGGAGCCAGAAAATTTCTAAGGTTGGATGACGGTTTCGAGATGCGCCGGGGCGGCAAGCTCAATGGCGCAGAAATTGCCTACGAAACCTGGGGTGAGCTAAACGAGGCCGGCGATAACGCCGTGCTTATCTTTACCGGCTTATCCCCATCAGCTCATGTGACCTCTTCGCAGGAAGACCCTGCGCCCGGCTGGTGGGAGCAGGTGGTTGGTCCATCCCGACCGCTCGATACCCGCAAGTATTTTGTTATTTGCGCCAATTCTATGGGCAGTTGCTTTGGCTCTACCGGGCCTGCGAGCACCAACCCGCTTAGCGGTGACCCGTATCGGCTGTCGTTTCCGGTGCTCAGTCTTGAAGATATTGCGATGTCAGCCAAGCTGTTGATTGCAAAGCTGGGTGTTGATCAGTTGGAGGCAGTTGTCGGACCCTCGATGGGCGGCATGACGGCGCTGGCATTTTCGGTGATGTTTCCTGAGCTCAGTCGCAGCCTGTTAATTATTTCCAGCAGTCCCCGCACCTTGCCGTTTTCAATTGCATTGCGGTCTATCCAGCGCGAGATGATTCGCCGTGATCCCGCGTGGAATGGCGGTGATTACCCGGCGGGTGAAGGGCCTATTACGGGTATGCGTATGGCGCGGAAAATTGGCATGGTCAGCTACCGTTCGGCCGAGGAATGGGAGTTACGTTTCGGGCGCGAGCGGGTGCCCGAGGAGCGCAAGACCGGCGATGGTTTTGCGCTCGACTTCGAAATCGAATCGTATCTTGAGGCTCATGCCAACAAGTTTACCGGGCAGTTTGATGCCAACTGCTATTTGTATTTATCGCGTGCGTCCGACCTGTTTGACCTTGCTGACCACGGTGGGTCGCTGGAAACAGCCTACCGGCGTGTTGGCCCACAGCGTATTACGGTAGTGGGTGTGGGGTCTGATCTGTTGTTTCCGGTGCATCAGCAACAGCAGTTGGCAGAGGGCCTGAGCACCGCTGACCCCTCTAAAGACGTGACCTACGTCGAGATGGACTCAATCCATGGCCATGACTCGTTTTTGGTTGACATGGATAGGCTGCGGCCGATTGTGCAGAATTTTTTTAGCCGCGATTAATTTGTGTCGTCCGGCGCGGTTTCAACGCGGTTCACCGTGCTGGTGAATTGGCCATCGCTGAGTCGGGTGGTGAGCTGCTGCCCGGGCTTGATGCCGGCCGTATTGGCCATGATTTTGCCGTTTCCGCTATCACTGACAATGGCATAGCCCCGATCGAG
>JAQWPD010000095.1 GCA_029245525.1 Gammaproteobacteria bacterium
CTTTGCTGTGTCCGTCGATGGCCATCCAACACCCCCGCACGTGCCTGCCAGTCTTTCCGCACAGGTATCCTATATATTGTCCATTCAGAAACCATGACGGCGTTCTCAGTTTGGTCATTACGCACAAAAGTCTTTTCGGGATTATGCCAAGAACGTTGATAGCACAGGTCGAAATCCGTTTGCTTGCACCACAACCGGATATTATTCCGGGGGCGGCACCGTGCAGTGGACAGTTGATTACGTTGATGGTTGGGTTTTATTTGATACTTCGTGGCAGGGACTGGAGAAGGTCGAGTTTATTGATACCTATAGGCTCGTGAAGGACATTACGGTTAAAGCGGTACCCGTTTCGGCAGCGGCCTGGTTATTTGGCTCGGCACTAATAGGTTTAGCCGGACTGAGACGAACGCGAAAGCTAACAGCCTGATCTTTTATCAGGCTTTGTTTCTCTAGATAAAAAAAACGGCAGCCAATGGCTGCCGTTTCTGATTTCTGATGTTACTAGAGCAGCTAATGCCTAAACCCCAGCCAGCGCTTTATCCAGAGCCTCGATCAGGTCTTCAACGTCTTCCAGACCTACCGACAAACGCACCAGGCCATCCAGAATACCGACACGCTTGCGCTCAGCTTCTTCGACATCAGAGTGAGTCATCGTGACCGGATGGGTAATCAGTGATTCAACCGATCCGAGGTTCTCAGCAAGGCTCCACAACTCAATGTTATCCATCAGTTGCTTTCCAGCCGTTAGACCTCCTTTAACCTCAAACCAGATCATCGCACCAAAACCGTGAGCCTGACTGCAAGCCAGCTCATACTGCGGGAATGATTTAAGCCCTGGGTATGAGACCTGTTCAACCTTATCGTGCGATTCGAGAAACTCGGCAACAGCCATCGCATTTTGCGATTGACGGTCGAGACGCACCGACAGTGTTTTAATACCCTGCAAAGTATAAAACGCGACCTGTGGCGACATAATCGTGCCGGTAGCGTTCATGACGAAGCGAACCTTGTCGGCTAACTCCTGAGTGGCCGAGACAACCGCACCACCAACAGTGGCATTGTGACCATCGAAATACTTAGTGGTGCTATGAACAACGATATCTGCATTTAGCTCTAGCGGACGCTGGTAATAGGGCGTCAAAAAGGTGTTATCCACGGCGTGCGGAATACCAAACTCACGGGCCACTTCAGAGACAGCCGCAATATCCGTGAGCTTCAACGTTGGGTTTGCAGGTGTTTCAGTAATAATGAGACGTGTATTGTCTTTTACCGCTGCGCGCACCGAAGCCGCATCGGAGGTATCAACAAAGCTAAACTCAACACCGAAGCGCGAGTAAATTTTTGTGCTCAGACGGTAGGTACCGCCATAAACGACATCCGAAACAATGGCATGATCACCGGCATTTAAAAACGCCATCATCACTGCATTGATTGCTGACATACCCGTACCGAAACACGAACAATCTGCCCCGCCTTCGAGTGCGCTCAGCTTATTCTCCAAAACCCGCACTGTCGGGTTGCCCGAGCGGGAATAGGAATAACCTTTATCCAAATACTCATCAACTGAGTTCTGAACAAAGGTTGTACTTTGATAAATAGGGGTCAGTATTGATCCGGTTATCGGATCCGGCTCCACACCCTCGTGGATCTGCCTAGTTGTAAATCGCATGATGCTTCCTTCTTTAGCATAGCGGCACAGTTTAACCTGATTAACCGCCGACCGCGCTGCCGTTACTTCCGCCGGACAGCCGCGTTCAGGCGACTGCCGAGCATTCTTTTTCAAAATTTGCGAGCACTGAGCTTAGCAGCCGTCTTCGGACCAGAATCAATCAAATAGTACTCACTGCTGAGCCGCTGCAAACTGCTCCGTTGACAGCGCCATCATCGTTTCACCACCGCTGCGAATCGTCACTGCGTGGGCAGCAGCCCGCGGCAACGACTGTTCGGCATAAAACCTAGCCGTCAAAATCTTAGCCTGCATAAAGTCTGTATCTGCTGCGCCCGAAGCCAAACGCTCACTCGCAATTACTGCAGCACGCGCCATCTGCCAACCACCGGCAACAATACCAGCCTGCATTAACAAATGATAAGACACGGCACCTGCGGTATCGCGATCATCTCCTGCATTTTCCAGCAGCCAAGTTACCGAGCCGCGCAAGTCAGCCAATGCCTCTTTAAAACTGATTGCACTAACCGCAAGCTCCGCATTCGCCTCAAGCTGCGGAATGACGGCTGACATCTCTTCGATAAATGCGGTCATTGCTGCACCGCCGTCACGCAAAATTTTGCGGCCTGCCAGATCCAACGCCTGAATACCGGTAGTGCCCTCATAGATAGTTGTAATGCGCGCATCACGGAAGTGCTGAGCCGCACCGGTTTCTTCAACGTAACCTGCACCGCCATGCACCTGAATACCCACCGAGGTCAGCTCCTGTGAAGTCTCGGTAGACCAGCCCTTAACAATTGGCGTAAGCAGCTCAACCATAGCGGCACTGTGCTGTTTAACGGCAGCATCAGCCGACTTCTCAGCTTTATCAAGATGGCTGGCAGCGTAGTAGGCCACTGCCCGCATCGCTTCGATTTCTGATTTCATCCGCATCAACATACGCCGAACATCCGGATGCTGAATAATAGGAACACCGCCCTGAATGCGATCGTTGGCGTGAAACAGAGCTTGCTGATAAGCCCGCTCGGAGATGGAAACGCCCTCGAGACCCACATTCAGGCGGGCACGGTTCATCATCGCGAACATGCTGATAAGGCCTTTGTTCTCTTCACCAACCAAATAACCCTCGGAAGCCTGAAAACCCAATACGCAGGTAGGGCTGCCATGAATGCCCAGCTTGTGCTCAACCGATACCGTTTCAACATCATTGAAATCAGCCGGATTGCCACCGGCATCGAGCTTAAACTTCGGCACTAAGAACAAGGACAAGCCTTTAACACCCTCAGGCGCACCCTTGATACGGGCCAACACCAAATGAATGATGTTGTCGGTCATGTCATGATCACCCCAGGTGATGAATATTTTCTGGCCGGTGATACGGAAGCGCTCATCAACGCGTTCGGCGTATGTGCGTATTACCGATAAATCAGAGCCAGCCTGTGGCTCGGTCAGGTTCATCGTGCCGGTCCACTCGCCACTGATCATCTTCGGCAAATAGGCAGAACACAGCTCTTTGCTGGCATAAGACTCAATCGCGTGTATTGCGCCCTGAGTGAGCATCGGGCACAAGGACCACGCCAAATTGGCCGCCTGCAGCATTTCTTCAACCGCCATACCCACCAACATTGGCTGCCCCATGCCGTCGTATTCGGGATCAAATGACAGTGCTGACCAACCACCCTCAACATACTGCTGATAGGCAGATTTAAACTCTTCGGGCACCACGACATGGCCGGCAACCAATTTAGCGCCAACAGTATCGCCAATAACATTGGTAGGTGCGACGACGTCATTTGCCAACTGAGCAGCACCTTCCAACATAGCCTCAACCATATCGGGTGTTGCCTCTTCATACCCAGGCAATGCGGCAACTTCCGACATATCGGCAAGCTCATTCATCGCAAACAACATGTCCCTAACCGGGGCGCGAAACTCAGACATCAGTTCTGTCTCTCCTCAAACGAATTCGGGTAATACCGGCCACATCACCGGGTTGCCCGGGAATGTGCAGCGCAAAAACGGGGGCTTGGCGGGGCAACCGGGCGAGTATTCTACCAACATCAAGGGCTTTTGGGGATGCTCGAACTGCAAAATGACGGTGTAACAGCTGACGGCGCGAACTGCTACATTAGGCGCCGGTCAAGCGTAAAACTGCTGACGGACGAACACCAGCTCAGGATGAATTTAGGGGTTAAAACCCGCATAAAACAAGGACTTTCGTCATGGACGGAACGCAAGCAAAAGCCGCCGATATTTTAGCCGAAACTAAGCCTGAGGCCTCTCAGAAAGGCTCGGGACTGGCTCAACTCCGCCAAGCCGGACATATCACCGATGCGCAGCGCAATAGTCTCGAGCCGGTTGCCGCGCAATTCGGCGTGGCAGTGACCCCACAAATGCTCCGGCAAATTGACCCGCAAAATCCCTCTGATCCGGTAGCGGCTCAGTTTGTTCCCAGTCTTAACGAACTGGACATTAACGATAAAGAACTCAGTGATCCCATAGGCGATCACCACCATTCGCCGGTAAAAGGCATTATTCACCGTTACCCCGACCGGGTTTTGCTAACACCGGTGCATGTTTGCCCTGTCTATTGTCGCTTTTGTTTTCGGCGTGAAGATGTTGGCGGGCAAGACTCGCTGTCTGCGAATGAGCTTGAAGCTGCGCTCAACTATATCCGCAGTAACACCGAAGTCTGGGAAGTTATTTTATCCGGCGGCGATCCGCTCATTCTTTCACCAAGACGCCTCAACAATATTTTGCAGTCACTGCGTGATATTCCGCATGTCAAAGTCATTCGCATTCACAGCCGCGTACCCGTAGTAAGCCCTGAAAAAATCACCGACGAACTCACTGCCGCATTACGCGCTGCCAATCCGCTCTACGTCGTTATTCACACTAACCATGCTCAAGAATTCAGTTCAACTGCCTTGAATGCTTGCGCGAAACTTGCTGATGCTGGCATACCCCTATTGAGCCAGACAGTACTTCTCAGAGGCATAAATGATACGCCGGAAACCCTTGGTGCATTAATGCGCCTGCTGGTTGAGAACAGAATAAAACCCTACTACCTGCATCACGCAGACCGTGCCAAAGGCACGGGACATTTTCGCACCAGCATTAAAGAAGGTCAGGCACTCATGCGCCAAATGCGCGGGGATTACTCTGGCTTATGCCAACCGCAGTATGTGCTCGATATCCCCGGCGGCGCTGGCAAATCGCCGGTGGGGCCTCAGTACATTAAGCGCGAAGGCGGGCTCTGGGAGGTCACGGATTTTAATGACCGCACTCACAGCTATGCCGAAGAGCGCACAACAGGCAAATAATTAAGGCTGTGTCACAATACCCGGGTGGCATTCAAGGATAGAATCACACACATTAGTTTTGGCATTAACGGAATAAACATGAATCAGCGCAAGCCCTCTTATATTCTGACCATCACCTGCCCCGATACTGTCGGTATCGTTGCAGAGGTGGCGAGCTTCCTGCGCGATCAGGCATATTTTATCGAAGAGTCTTCGCACTTTGGTGATCGTGGTACCGGGCAATTTTTCATGCGAACTCGTTTTACTTACCCCGATGGCATCTTCTCTGCTGGCACGTTCGAAAATGGTTTCGCCGCTATTGCCGAACAATTTTCGATGCAGTGGAATGTTCACGACTCAGAGCATCTGCCAAAGGTTGTGATAATGGTGTCGAAAATCGACCACTGCCTCAATGACCTGCTGTATCGGTATCGCACCGGTTCGCTGCGGATCGACATTGCCGCTGTTGTATCCAATCACACAGACCTCAAATCACTGGTTGAATGGCATAACTTACCGTTCGTTAATATTCCTGTTACCGCCGAAAATAAGGCAGAGGCTGAGGCCACGCTGCTCCAGCTAATCGAAGAAACCAATACTGAACTGGTGGTGCTTGCGCGCTATATGCAGGTGCTGTCGGACAACTTATGCTCCGCCATGCCAGGCAAGATCATTAATATTCATCATTCATTTCTGCCGGGCTTTAAAGGTGCACGCCCCTACCATCAGGCGCATGAGCGCGGAGTCAAACTTATTGGTGCTACAGCACACTACGTCACTGCAGATCTGGATGAAGGGCCAATCATCGAGCAGGTTGTTGAACGGGTGAGCCACACCCAAAGCGCCGAAGACTTAACCGCGGCAGGCAGCGATGCGGAAGCGATTACACTGGCGCGTGCGGTCAAATATCACATCGAGCACCGGGTATTTCTGGACGGCAATCGCACTGTGGTGTTCCAGCAGTAACGCAGATGACCCTCACAAATATGAGCGCACAACAAAAAGGGCTGCAACTGCAGCCCTTTTTTACAACACTCAGTTTAGCCGCTCAGGGCCTAATCGCGGCCGCTCAGTATCGGTTTCAGTGATGCATTGCTTTCGCGCAAACACGCTTCCGTATTTTTCCAGTCAATACAAGCATCAGTCACTGAAACACCATAGGTCAAATCGGCACGACTGGCCTTCATCGGCTGATTGCCGGCGGATAAGTTACTTTCAAGCATCAAACCCATGATTGAAGAATTGCCATTAACAATCTGCCCAACACAATTTTTTGCAACAGACACCTGCAGATTATGATCTTTATTTGAGTTGGCATGACTGCAGTCAACCATAATTCGACTCAACAACTTACCTTTCTCCAATGCTGCTTCGCAGTCGGCAATACTCGCCGCATCGTAATTAGGCTTGCCGCCGCCACCACGTAATACAACATGGCCATAAGCATTGCCTGCTGTTTGAAACACGGCGGTGCGGCCATCAGTGTTTATACCCAGAAAATGGTGCCCCTGACTCGCAGATTTCAGCGCATTAATAGCCACGTCCAACGAGCCGTCCGTACCGTTCTTAAAACCAACAGGAGTCGATAACCCGCTGGACATTTCCCGATGCGTTTGTGATTCAGTTGTCCGGGCGCCGATGGCAGTCCAAGTAATCAGATCACCAAGATACTGCGGCATAATCGGATCGAGCGCTTCTGTGGCACAGGGCAATCCCATGCTGGTGAGATCCAGCATCAACTGACGTGCTAAACGGATACCCTTTTCAACATGAAAGGAATCATCCATATCCGGGTCATTAACCAGGCCCTTCCAGCCAACTGTGGTTCGCGGCTTCTCAAAGTAAACGCGCATCACCACAAAGATAGTCTCACTCACCTCGTCAGCGAGCTTAACCAATTTGGCTGCATACTCATGGGCCGCATCAATATCATGGATTGAGCAAGGGCCTACAACAACCACGAGACGAGGGTCCGTGCCATCGAGAATATTTTTGATCGTCTGACGATGCTGCAACACTGCAGATTCGAGTTCGGCACTTACCGGTAACTCTTTCAGAATCTCCGCAGGCGTCGGCAGGATTGTTTTCGAGACAACGTTGATATTGTGAATTTTACTTTGCATAACGATTCTTTAATTGAGTGCCTTTAACAAATATTTTCCTAAAAAGCAGGCATATAACCCGCCGATTAGCCCATAAACTAGGCCATATCGGTCGCGTAGCATAACAGGTAAACCTGCTTTAACTATGACCAAGTACATATTTCTGTATATCAATCGGGCGCTTAGACCTCAGCCCCCATAACCGCAACTGATAACCACCGGGCACAGGCGCATTCCCTGTAGGCGAAGCCTGCGGTCTCGCGTAGAATCCGTCGCGACCGCTGGACTCTCAACCCAGCCGTCACCCCACTCAACCCATCCCCCGCCATCAGGAACAACCCGTTGCCCAAATCATCCACTTTACGCGCCCGCCAGAGGCTGGGTAAGTACCGCATTGAAAAGAAACTCTCGAGCGGTGAACGAGCATCCATCTACCGCGCCTATGACACTATTCACGCTATACCTGTAGCGTTGAAAGTAGTGACACCCGAGATGGCAGCAAACGCCTGCTTTCTAGAAGAATTTACTATTGAGGCACGACTATCGACACGGATGGAGCACCCGAACGTGCTGGCCATTCAGAATGCTTCATTTGTGGATGACTACTTCGTCATTGCTATGCCCCTAGGCCTCGAGTCTCTGGCAGACAGAATCACCCGACGTATGTCGACAGATCTTGCACTGAACTTTACCGAGCAAGCCATTGCTGCCGTCGCTCATGCTCATCAACGAAAAATAATCCACTGCGACATCAAGCCCGAAAACTTTATTGTGTTCCCCGACAACCGTCTGAAACTGTCTGATTTTGGATTCTCAAAAGTTGCACAGCCCAAGCTCAAGGCCTCGGGATCAGGCACGGTGGGCTATGTGGCACCCGAGCAAGCCGTTGGGCACCCCATGTTTCAGTCGGACGTGTTTTCACTCAGTTTACTTATATATCAGCTGTTTAGCGGCAAGCTACCGGAATGGCCCTACAGCTGGCCACCCGCAGGTATTGAGAAAGTGCGGCGCAAATTGCGCCCCAAAGCGAGGCATTGGCTGCGCAAAGGCATGGCATTGCGGCCACAAGACCGTTACCGTAATGCGGTAGCAATGGAAAATGCATTTCATAAGATTCCCCGGCCGAAGCGCTAAATGTGACTAAATCGCTTAAATTGCAGACCACGAGTTACATTTCTTCCGCGCGACTCTACGTTGGCGAAACGGAGTCGGAACGAGACTCGTTACTCAGCGAAGTGGGTGAAGTCGAAGTATCCACCGTTGCCAACTACAACAAACATCGCCCCAATGAAGATTCAGCGGCGGTAATTCCAGTAAGCCGTCATGCATTGGTGCTGGTTGTGGCCGATGGTGTTGGTGGGCTGCCGGGCGGCAAAGCTGCATCCAATACGGCTGTTCAAACAATTTGCGAGATCGTGTCTAAAGCTGGCGACACGAATCTCCGCTCAGCCATTCTGGATGGCATCGAAAGCACCAACCAGAAACTGCTTGGTCAAGGCAATGGCAGCGCTACCACCATCACCGTCGCTGAAATTCGGCGCGGCATCGTGCGCAGCTATCACGTGGGTGATTCGGGCATTTGGGTCTGTGGACAACGCGGCTTAATTAAAATGCAGACTACCGCGCATTCACCTGTGGGCTTCGCGGTTGAAGCCGGGTTGTTAAATGAAACTGAAGCATTAAATCATCAAAACCTGCATTTGGTGTCAAATGTTGTTGGCTCAAGCGATATGCGTATTGAGATCGGTGCAGCATTGCAGCTATCTGCGCGCGACACTGTCATGCTTGCCAGCGATGGACTGCTCGACAACCTTATGCAGCATGAAATTGTGCGGCTCATCCGCAAAGGCCCTATCAATAAAAGCATCGATGGCATCACCGAACTGAGTCTGAAGCGCATGCATGAGCCCACCGCAGGCCGCCCCAGCAAGCAGGATGACTACACTGCCATTCTCTATCGGCAACAACCTAAACCTAGGAAGCCGCGAAAACCGCGCAAGCGAGTATCCGAAGCAGGTACGGCCGATCTGGCCCCACAACACAAACCATCAGGCAAATAACGTCGGGGCTATCGTTCCACTGCCCTTTTCTGCTGGTTAGAATCAACACATAAATTAGCGGAGATAAAAACAATGACCAACGAATCAACAATGCAGCCATTTGCACCGGGCGATATTTTCCTCGGGGTTACCCTGCTTAACAACTCAGATGATGATCATGCTGGGCCCGGCCGCATCATTCAGTACGATGCCGACTTTAATGAAAAAGGCGTACTCTGGACCGAGGGCACATCACATCTGGTGGGTGGTTTGATTTTCGGCCCTGACGGCAACCTCTGGGCATTCGACAGCAACGCCCACAGTGTCTTGCGCATCAGTCCGGAAGGCAAACAACTGCCTGAAATCAAATTTGCCGAAAGATCATTCTCACATTGTAATTTCGCGCCCGATGGCACGGTACTTATGGGTGAGCACCTGGTCGGCGATGGGAGCAGCTTTCCGGAGTGGATGGGTAAATTATCCGAAATGGGTACTGTCCTAACCAAGATCCCCGGTGAAGACGTATTTGGCCACGGCCATGTCTTTCGATTCACTATGGACGGTGAACTGATCAAGGAATATCAGAACGAGGTTCATGGCGGCATGACGGGTTTTCTGGGTTGCACCACAGCAAGCCTGTCGCCCGATGGGAAGACACTGCTTTATAGCTCGGAAACCGGCACTCGACTGATGCAGTATGATCTCGAATCTGACCAGCAGCTGCCTGATTTTGTAACCTTCGGTCCGCGTGAGGGCATGGTGCTTATCGCCCGCTACCAGCCCGACGGCAGCGTCTTAATGATTAAAGCCGTGTCGCGCACAGAATTCGCGCTGCAGCATCTATCGGCCGAAGGTGAGGATATCAGAACTTATGAATTACCCGGCCCCGGCTGGGCGACAATGGCACCTTCTAACGACGACAACATCATGCTGCTCAGCAATTTCTTCAGCGGTGATTTGGCCACGTTCAATCTGGAAACAGGTGAAATAAGTACTAAAGTTAACGTCGGTGTTGAACGCTCACTGGCTGGTATTGCTCAGCTGCCCGCATAGCTCAGCATACAGCAACACAAAAAAAGCCCCGCTGAGAAATCAACGGGGCTTTTTTATTATGTCGTCTGGTGTTACTTACTCTGCAAGCGCCGGTTTGCCGGCTTCCAACATAGTGTTTACCAAGGCAAGGCGCGACCGTCATAGTTCCAGAAAGTCCCGGTATTCTCTACCCAGGTATTGTCGATATTCCGCGCCATATCTTCAGCAGCAACATCAGCAGGGCGCAGCATTTTCTTCGGCAAGCCGGCAACAAAATCTGTGTCGGTTAGCCCAGGGTTTACCATCGCAACAGTAATACCCTTGCGCTTAAGCTGCACGGCCAGGTTGGTGTACATCATGTTCACCGCGGCTTTACTGGTGCGATACACCATGGTTCTCGGTGAACTGATACCGGCAATCGAGCCTTCGCTGCTGGAAACAACCACCAACTTCTTCAGCTGACTGTCCAGAATGTTCTGATAAAACGCTTCAGCGATTTTGGTGGGGGCGACAACATTCACATCAAGCACTTTACGAAATTCATCATAGTTAACATTACCGAACATCTGACCGCGAACATCACCGCTAATACCCGCATTATTAATCAGAATATCAATAGGCTGGCCCTGCAAATCGGCAGCCAATTCATCCACCCGCGCGAAGTCAGTGACATCCAATTGCACTACAGTAAGGTTGTCATTTTCTGCGGCCAGTGCGTTTAGCTCATCGGCTTTCCCTGGGCTACGAGCAGTAGCAATGACGTTGTAACCCCGCGCGAGATAAACCTTTACGAACTCAAAACCGATACCACGATTCGCGCCCGTGATCATAACCGTGGGCACATAGCCTTCAGGCAATTCAATGACCGTCTCTGGAATTTCCACTTCCATCAGCAGTTTTTCTGCATTGTGACCGCCTGCAAAAGCGGTTGAAAACATCGCTATCGATAACATGGTGAACAGAGCTATACATTGCTTCTTCATTGTGCGTTCCTACCTCAAATAATTCTGAACCTAAGCCGAATAATACCTACAAACATAATCGCGAAACTGTTTCCCATCGCAGCAAAAAAATGACCGGCTTCTACCGACCATTCAATAAGCAGTGCAGCATATTAATGCGCCTTATGCAGCGACCTAATTGGCTGCCTTGAGCTTGTCTTCTGCGCCACGGCCACCTTGAACAGTAGGCACCGCATCCAATACCCAGCCCTTAACGTTACGACGCTCAGGGCTCGGAATAGCATAAGCCACGCGGCTTTCATTTGCCTCGATGGCCCGGCTATCGATACGCCAGCCTTTCTCATCCCATTCTTTCAAGTGCTCACGGTAGATAAGAATACATTTGTCTGAGGGCGTCATGAATTCTTTGGTATTGGTTTCGGGGGTAATAATCGGATGCAGATTCTCAAGAACCTTAACATCTTGGTTAGCCACGTACTGATTACGGCTAATCACGTAGTCATCGTTCTTTTCTTCGAGCACACAGTTGCGCATGCAAATGAGATAAACATATGAGCTTTTTTCGTCAACAGGCCGCTCTATTAAATACTGATGCAACCAGAACTCGGGCGATGGATGGATGTATGTCCAGACCTGATTCGGGCCGTGATAACCCGTGCCTGCTTCAAGATCGCCTGCTTTTTCGCGCAGCTCGCGCATCTGGCCTTCGGGTAGTGGCGGTGCCTTAAACGTGTGCCAGAAGCCCTGGCCATAATCGCTGCCGTTATTATCGAGGCGCATCTCATTAACTTTGTACTCTTCGTCTTCGCCTTCCATACCATGAGTGTCATGCACAAACTCGTTGTGCGCAGGGTCAATGCCATTTTCAATGGAGCGCTCGTAGTTGGCCTTAAAACCATAGTGCTGCAACGTACCGCGCCAGCCCTCCTGATCCCACTCTTTAATATCAATAATCGGCGGCCGCTCGGCTTCCGGGAGATCGCCAAGAAACGCGAAAATCAAACCGTAACGCTCTTCCACAGGATAAGCATCGATGCGGGTGCGACCGGGAATGTTTGCGTCTTTACCGAGCGAAGGCAGCCGCTGCACGTTACCGCAGGCATCAAACTGCCAGCCATGATACGGGCACTCGATGCAATCACCTTTGATCTTGCCATCGGCAAGTGAGCCGCCACGGTGAGTGCAGGTATTACTCAAACAAGCAGCCTTGCCTGCTTCATCTCTGAAAACCACTAAATCCCGACCAAGAGCCCTGACCTTAAGGGGCTTGTCAGCGGTCAACTCTTCCGCCGTTGCCATCGGATACCAGAAATTAATGTACATAGCTTTTCCCTGCGTAGATTTCTTGTCAGTGTTTGAAACAAAGAATTTATATAATGCGGCTTTAGGAAGTCTTCGACCGAAGCCCAAATTCAGATGCGACTGGTATAGTACTGGAATGTTTCACAGTCATAATATCATCCCGATAGTCGCTGCGGCAGCTTAAACCCGTTCTAACCGGATACCCCGGCGCGCATGCTGCGCCGGCGCACACTGACCACAATAAAGAAGCACGGCACCAACACCGCAGCACCCAGCAGCAAGGGACTGTTCACACCCAGACTCTGAAACATTAAACCGGAGAACGTCGGACCAATAGCCCGGCCAAGGTAGACAAACGACTGATAAACGCCGATGACCGTGCCACGCTCCTGCTCACCCGCATGCCGCGATACCCAACTAACCGCAACGGTATTAAACAGCGCACCGGCCGCACCCGTGAACGTAATGCCCACTATCAACCAATGCCAGGTAGGCGCCAAGGTCATAATCACCAGACCTGCCGAATAAGATGCCACCGCAATCATTAGCAGGCGACCCTCACCCAGAATCGGGGTCAAACGGCCGACCAGACCCAGTTGCACTACCATTACTATCATGCCGAGGTACATAAAGATGAAACCCACCTGCTGGGAGCTCCACTGGAATCGGGCTGCAGACCACAGCGGCATAATTGTCTCAAACATCGACATAACGAAAAAAACAATAAAACCCATGATGACCATCTGAGCCAGAAACGGTCGACTCAGAACATGCTTAACTGAGCTCCAGCCACCACCCACCTTCGCCTGATGCACCTTAGCTTTGGCCTGCAACTCAACAGAGTGGCTTTCCTGCAGACAGATCAGTACGCCGACAAAAGTCACTAGGGTAACGCCGGCAGCAGCAAGACTCGGCAGAAACATGCTGTGCCCATCAATCCCGTTGCCACCCAGCACGCCGCCCAAAGCCGGACCGATCATAAAACCCAAACTCACGGCTCCACCGACCAAGCCCATACCTTTGGCGCGTTTTTCGGGTGGCGTAATATCAGCAACATAAGACACGGCTGCAGCAAAGTTGCCGGCCAGCAGCCCGGTGGCCAAGCGCGCGCCTCCAAGCACCCATAGGTTATCTGCCATAGCCATCACCACGTAGGCAATAGTCTGACCGAATATTGTCATCAGCAATACCGGACGACGACCAATACGGTCGATTAAACGCCCCCACAGCGGGTTGGCAACAAACTGCCCGAGCGAGAAGGTGGAGATAATAAAAGCAGCGATCATAGGGCTGGCACCCAGATCTTCGGCGGCAAACATAAAGGGTGGCAAAATAAGGCCGAAGCCAAGCCCGCTGGACATGACAACCAAAAAGATAACGAGCATGGGGCTTGGCTTAATGCTGCTGAATGAAAACATACGAGTTATCGATACTCTAGCGCAGCGCGCCCGCTGCTAATAGCGCTGACATCTGCGGTGCGTAAAAATGCCTTAGCCGCCAAATCATTTTTAACGCAAGCATCGAGGAATGCCGCTGCAGCGCGCGTTTGAGGGAGTTGCTTCATGATAGGAGTTCCGTTCGGACCGGGCCATTGTCCATTTGAGTTATCGACCAAATCACACGGCCTAGCCTGATGGCCGCTATTATTCGCTTTCGGCACTATAAATGCACCCCTCCGATCAAAATACTGACTGATTCGAACGGGATGGCACACGCAAACCGTGCCCATGCTGCGGACCCAGCGTATGTCACCTATGGTCCGCAGGATGAGCAGGAGTTTTTATCGTTATTGAAAATTACCGGCGGTTAACGCCGGTCATTCAGCCGGATGCTCGCCGTTACTTCGCTTTTGCGAGGGCAGCATCCCCATCAGCGGGCAGTAAAGGGATTGAGTCCAACACCCAGCCCTTTTGATGACGACGCGCCGGACTCGGGATGGCATAGGCCACGCGCGTCGCGTCGCGCGTCACCTGCTCCATATCAATCCGCCAACCCTTTGCATCCCATACTTTCAGAATATCACGATACATCAGAATCACTTTGTCGGCCGGCACCATAAACTCTTTGGTTCTGGACTCCGGCGTAATCACCGGGCGCAATTGATTGAGCACCGTAATATCCTGCTGGATCACAGACCAGTTGCGCTTCACAATTTCATCATCATGCTCTGGCTCAAGCGCCATGTTGCGCATGTTAATCAGATAAATTTTGGTATTGTGCTCGTCAATAGGCGCTTCATACATGTACTGACCAAACTCTGCCTTTTCTGAAAACCGGATAATCGTCCACAAATGGTTCGGGCCGGTATTGCCTGAACCCGCTTCGCGATCGCTCTTGGCCTTCTTAAACTCAGACATTACCGTTTGCTTTTTCATCTCGGGCGAATTGAACTTGCTGAAGAAACCAAAGCCCCATTCGTAATCTTCATCAATCAGACGAAGATCATTCACTTTATACTCGGCATTCTCGCCACCGAAGCCATGCGTTGGATGCACAAACTCGTTGTGCGCCGGGTCGAGACCGTTTTCTATAGAACGCTCATAGTGAACGGGCACTTCATAGGTAATTTCACTGGCAGCCCACCCTTCCTTATCGTACGTCGGAATTTCAAGAATCGGGGGCCGCTCTGCCTCAGGCAGATCGCCCAAAAATGCGAACACCAGACCATAGCGCTCCTCAACCGGATAGGCATCAATACGGGTTCGCGCTGGTATTTTGGCATCCTTACCCAAGGATGGAATACGAGTGACCTGCCCGCTGCCGTCGAACTCCCAGCCATGATAAGGACACTGCACACAATCGCCCTTTATCTTTCCGTCACCCAGAGACCCGCCGCGATGGGTGCAGGTATTGCTCAGACAATGCGCTTTGCCTTCGGTATCACGAAATATGACCAGATCCTGCCCCAATATTCGGGTTTTCAGCGGTTCATCATCAGTCAGATCTTTCGACCAGCAAGTGGGGTACCAGAAGTTTATGTACATAGTGCTTTTCCTAAGATAAGTACTGCAAAGCAGAATAATTCCATAATGTTGTAATTCGCACCGCGAAAGCCATTGGATTCGTTCGGATAATGGTCAATTTGCCCCGTTTACATAACTCTTAGCCTGCGCCCAAAGCGCGGATAACCGCATCTAATTCAGTCGCGCGGGTCTCAGCCTAAGGAGTATGCTATTTTTAGACAAATTATAACAACCTATACAGAGATACCGACATGGCACAAGCACAGCATCTTGATAATTCGCAGCAACTCGAAGAAATCGTGAAAAAACCGACATCTTCATTTAAAGGCGCAAAAACAGGCTTCGAAGGTCAGGAAGCTGAAATTGGCAAAGCAGTACAACTTGCGCTTAAGACAATGGCCAGCAGCGCTGGCTATAAACATGAAATGAATGACGCATTGGTCAAGGCCAGACTGCAAGCCATGCAGTTTGCAAAAGACACCGGCATGATGAAGGAATATGTTGAACATGACATTAAAACGATGCGCCCCATTAACTCGCGCGTTGGTCAGGTGATTGCCAAAACAGGCGATAAAGAAGCTGCCTTGGTGGGCTTGACTGAACGCACAGCCTGCCATTACCAATTGGTTCTTGAAACGCATGCCGAAGAAGGCAAACGAACCTGGCAATCGCCCTGGAAGAATGTACTTGAGCCTTCTACGCGCATGGGCATGTTTACACTTACAGAAAAAGAAATCCATGAGGAATGGTTTACCCCTCGCATCCATGGCTTTGCCAAAGACCTTGGTGTAGAAGTTAAAGTATCTGAATGGAATGATGACGGCGTTGTCACCATCGAACTTGTTGATTAATTATCAGCACAAGGTATATAAGGGGCCTATAGGGGCCCCTTTTTTTTGAGCGCTATTGATGAAAGCTTGCATTTTATTTTTAAGCGCTCTTAGCCTAAGCGGCTGTGGCAAGCCGCCGTTCGTATCGCAAGCCGATGTTATCGTTGTCGGTGCCGGAATAGCGGGGCTTGCTGCTGCAATTGAAGCTTCAGATAACGGCGCCAGTGTGATTGTCTTAGACGCCAACTCGGTGGGCGGAGGCCATGCGGTCAAGGCGGGCGGCCTCGCGATGATTGACACCCAATTGCAGCGCTCCAAAGGTATTGAAGACTCGCCACAACAGGCTACCAAAGATCTCCTAGCCTGGGGCGAAGATGCCGATAAGAAATGGGTTACTCGGTATGCGCACGAATCAGGAGCCGAGGTGCATGACTGGCTGGTAAATCTGGGCGTAGAGTTTAAATTGGTGCTCCGCACCCCCGAAAGTGATGTGCCCCGTTTTCATTTTACTAAAGGCACCGCCGTGCATGTCGTGTTGCCAATGTTACGTGAAGCGCTGAAGCGGCCGAATATCGTATTTTTATGGAACACTGGTGCAGATGCATTGCTCTCCCACAACCAGCAATTCATCGGTGTGCGTGCCAAAAATCTGCGGACAGGTGGTCGGTTACAGCTCTACGGCGGCAGTATTGTGCTCGCTACGGGAGGTTTCCAAAGCAATATGAAAATGGTTGTAGACAATTGGAATGCGTCTCGATCACGGCCAGAAAAATTGCTTATTGGCTCTGGACAATTTGCAACGGGTGATGGTTATCAGCTGGCTGCCGATGCTGGTGCAGAGTTATTGCGAATGGATGATCAGGTTACCTTTGTCAACGGTATTCCGGACCCACGCGATGCCGATCAAGGCAAAGGTCTCACCGTCATTAATAAGCAAGCCGTTATTATTAATAAAAACGGTGAACGCTTTGTTGACGAAAGTCTGCCCAGCAAAATGCTTGAAACCGCTGTATTTGCTGAACCAACGGGCCCGCACTGGATGGTCTTTGATGCCAAAGGGGCGCGCAAACTTGGCGTGCGTGGCGCAGCGTGGCTGAATACGAATTCAGTGACCTCAGACATTGTTCAAAACCCAAAGCTCACGGTAACCGCGGGCGATCTGGCACAACTGGCGGTGCTGCTTAACGTGCCCGACGAAAATCTTAAACGGGGTATCGGAGAATACAACCTCGCTGCTAACCAACCTATTGCGACACCACCCTTTTATGCGCTGCAACTGTACCCCCTAACCCGCAAAAGCATGGGCGGCCCAGCGGTAAATGAAAAGACACAGGTGCTCGACCGCGACGGTCTCATTATTAAAGGCCTGTATGCAGCCGGAGAATTGACTGGCGTTGCAGGCATTAACGGCAGCTATGGCGGCTCGGGGACATTTTTAGGCCCCGCAGTTTATATGGGACGAATTGCGGGTAGAGCAGCGGCCATAAATAGCGGCTTTCCAATGGATGACCCGGACCCGAACGTGCAAAGCACTGCCACATTGCCCTTAGATGTTGACGGCTATTGGCATTACACAGTGTCACACGATGCGGTGCGCGCTAATGAAATCGAATGTGACACCTGTCATCTGCAAACCCCAATGGCAGAAGCAGGCTCCAGCGCAATGATGATGACACGCCTTGACACCTGCACCCACTGTCACTAACAGTGGCTGCACGTGCAATAGACCTTTGATAATTAAACACAGGAACAGCATATGAGCGGCACTAAGCAGGCGCAATACCCCGACCAAACCTATGGCTGGTATGTTGTCTGTATTCTCACTTTAGCCTATGTTTTTTCATTTCTCGATCGCCAAATTCTCGCGCTACTTATTGAACCTATCAAAAAAGATATGGCTATTAGCGACACCCAAATCAGCCTACTATTGGGTCTCGCCTTTTCTATTTTTTACACACTGCTGGGTGTACCCATCGGTCGCTTAGCCGATCGCAAAAGTCGTCGCGGCATTATTGCTGTGGGGATTACTATCTGGTGCATCATGACGGCGGCTTGCGGTCTTGCCAAAACCTTTACTCAGCTGTTCCTTGCTCGCGTTGGTGTGGGGATTGGCGAAGCCTCTTTGAACCCCAGCGCCCTGTCGCTTATCAGCGATTACTTCCCACGCAATAAACGCGCCCGCCCGATTGGTTTTTATAATATGGGCGTCTCGCTGGGTGCTGGTCTGGCGATGGTCATTGGCGGTCAAATCATAGCCTGGGTGTTTAAAGCACCGCCCATTGAATTGCCTATGGTCGGCACACTGCAGCCCTGGCAGGCAGTGTTTGTCATGGTCGGTCTGCCCGGCTTATTAATTGCATTGCTGATGGCGACGGTAAAAGAGCCGGCACGGCAAGACCAACTGACTAGCGCTGATGGTCAGCCCGATTTTCTGCCCATGAAAGATGTCATGTGCTTTCTGCTCGATAGAAAAGCCACTTACCTCAGCCTGTTTATGGGTATGTCGGTGGTTACAATTGTTGGCTACGGGTTTCTCTTCTGGATTCCGACCATGTTCATCCGCACATGGGGCTGGAGTATCGCAGAAGTCAGTATGGCCTATGGTTTGGTGGTATTAGTGTTTGGGCCCATCGGGGTGAACCTCGGAGGCTGGCTGGCACAACGATTATATCAACGCGGGCGTCGCGCTGGGCACATGCGCGTAACAATTTTAGGCGCATTTATTTTAGTACCATCAGCAACATTGGCCCCCTTAATGCCCACACCCGAATTGGCTTTGCTAATGCTTGCGCTTGTCACGATAGGCGCCGCCATACCGTCGGCTACTGCAGCAGCCGCACTAATGATGATTGTGCCGAACCAAATGCGCGGACAAACCGTAGCTATGTATTACTTTGTAACCAACATATTAGGGCTCACACTTGGCTCATCCGCCATTGCGATGATGACCGATTACGTGTTTAAAGACGATGCAGCATTGCGCTATTCAATTGCATGGGTATCGGGAACAACTGGCGTGATCGCATTGGCATTACTGCTATACAACCTTTCACACTATAGAAAAAGCGTGATTGAGGCCGATGCTTGGAGCAACGATTAAGCTCCGCGCTTAAATGCCTGCTCCAGCGCTGCCGCGCACTGCTCGTGCTGATTTAGAAACGACTCCAGCACCTTTAACTGATTCCGTGCTCTGGCCTCATTGTGCTCACCGCGAGTAGCAAACCTTTTTTGATCCCAACCGAAATAACTCTCGTTAAGCGCATCGGCACAAAACCGTGCCGCCAACTCCACCAAAATGGTCTGCGTACCGTCCAGAAAAGAACGCCATTCTGCAGCTTCTAGAAAATTACCCGCATACTCTGCATAACCATTCGCTGCTGCAGTAAAGTACTCAAGCGAAAACTCCCCCGTCTTGGCATCTTCACTTTCGGGATTGCACCAACTGCGGAAGGCATCGCCCATTTCCAACGCCAGCGGCATATAGGCCAGCGTATCGAGATCAACCCAGCACTGCGACTTGCCCGCATCATCAAATAACAGATTAGAAATCTTTGGATCGCCATGCACCAAACGCACAGCGTTCAGATTAATAGCCGGCAGTGCAGCCGCCGAACTCAAGACAGCTCCTGCCAACGGCACAATATGGGCAAAGCGGATATGATCAGCATGCTCTTCCAAAGCATCACACAAGTTCTGAATATGGCGCACCGTATCATGCACATGCGGCCGCTGATTGCTTATGACTATATCAAGATCGGCAACCGCAGTATGAAAGCGTGCCAATGCAGCACCAGCTTCATAAGCCTGTTCAGGCGTTTTCAACCCATCGTAGCTTTTACCAGGCACATAGGTCATAAGTCGCCAATTGTCATCGGCGTACTCAGTGCTAAAGCCACTTTTTAAATTTGGAATAAGCTCCGGTGTAAGCAATCCCTTTTTCTTTAGATGCACGGTCAGCTGCTGTATATCGTCAGTCACGGACGGTGGAAATATCGGATTCACCTTTTGCAACACCAGTGTGCGCTCGTCATCAAGTTCCAGCTTCCAGGTCTGATTAATAATACCGCTGCCGATTTCATCAATACGGAGCGCAAAAAGGCCGTAGGCTTCAAGTACTTCTACAATGGGTCGCAACATAAAAAATTCTTTTTAGGCAGTTAAGAAACGAGTTCTTTCCGGCAGGAAAGCGGCAGCGCTAGTGTAAGCCGCAGCTCCGTCAGACGAAACTGATTATGCGTATTTTCTGAGCTATAGCTGAAAAATGGTCAGAACAGCGGCTCACCGCACAAGCAAAGGATGCACATAGGCCACAAAACGGGACCAATCCAACTGAGAGAAGCCATCTGTGCCCGCCGTGCTGACGCGCGGCGCTACTCGAGCATTATCCATCGCCTTCACCAAGCTGCTTCACCCCTAACTGCTGACCGAGCCCCTGAAAATGTCGTTAAATATTCAGAGGGACTTTACAGGAAATACGCGTGTATTTAACGAAATATAGCATTTTTGCTTTTGGCGACCTTTGTTTACTTGGTCCTTAACGTAGAAGAGGCGCCGACAGTCATGTTATAAATTGCTCAAGATCGTATTTTCTTTTTCTGGGGGAGCTTGCTATGAATTTAACAACACTGATTAAACATACTATGTGGACTGCGACAGCATCTGTATTGCTGGTATCGAATGTTGTTGCCGATCCAACGTCAGCTGAGTGCCGACAATCGGTTGATAACTTTAAGTCTTTGAACGCAAATGTTGCGGCTTTAGTTTCATCGGCCTATGGGTATGCCATCTTTCCCAATATTGGTAAGGGCGGCTTGGTCATTGGTGGCGCTGGTGGCGCGGGTTGTGTTTATCAAGGCGGCGCTCAAACAGGCACCAGCAAGATGGGGCAGGTAACAATAGGCTTCCAGGCAGGTGGACAGGTATACAGTCAAATTATAATGTTTCAAAATGCTGATGCTTACGCTGCGTTCACTGCGGGTGAATTTGAATTTGGCGCGCAAGCAACAGCAGTTGCATTGACGGCATCTGCGCAAGCTGAAGCAGGCAGTAAAGGCTCTTCAGCAGCAGTCGGGGCAACCGACCAAAAAGGCGGTGGAAAGTCTACGACGTACACCAATGGCATGGCTGTGTATACCGTGGCTAAAGGCGGCTTGATGTATGAAGCATCCATTGGTGGGCAGAAATTTAGCTATAAACCGCTATAGAAACCTCAACGCACCGAGCTGCTCTTTTATGAGAAGCACTGAGTTGCCGCAGCAAAAACGCCGCAATGGCAAGCTGCTGCAAACATTTGTTCTATAATCGCCGACCAGAATATAGGCGCCCGTAGCTCAGCTGGATAGAGTGCTGCCCTCCGAAGGCAGAGGTCACAGGTTCGACTCCTGTCGGGCGCGCCATATATGCAAAGGGCCTCCCGTGATTGGGAGGCCCTTTTTTATTGGGGGTTGGTGGTTGGCTGCGATTTGGCTACAGCTGAAGCCCCGCCAAGTGCGGGGTTTTTTATTGGGGTTCCGGTCACACGAAGGGCACAACAAACTAGGCGAAACAGTCTAAGGTTCATAACCTCCCCTTACGCCCTCTGCTCTTCCTATACTTCCGCGGGCTCCGAAGGCAGAGGTCAGAGCTTCGATTGATTGCGCCAGCAATCAAGACGGAGCGAACAAAGTGAGCGATGCCCGAAGA
>JAQWPD010000113.1 GCA_029245525.1 Gammaproteobacteria bacterium
CAGCATGAGCATGGCAAAGGTAAACAGCGATATATAACTGAAAAAGCGTTGGTAGCCGGGGTCGTCGCACATGTAGCCAATGGTGTAAATATGCACCATCAGAGAAACAAAGGTCACCACAACCATCATTAATGCGGTCAGCCGATCAACCAAAAAGCCGACTTCCATGGTCAAACCATCTAGCACCATCCAGGTGTACACGGTCTCATTAAACACAGCGGCACCGGCCAATTGCTGGATTAATGTGTACACCGACAAGGCAAAGGCCAGGGCGACGCCGGCAATAGCAACAGTGTGTGCCCCAGCACGGCCGATAATCTTGCCGAACAAGCCCGCCAAAAGAGCTGCAACCAAGGGTGCAAGAACGACTGTGAGGTAAATATTCATCCCTTCATCGAACTCATTTTGCTAACACTAATACTGTGCCTCGTTCTGAACAAGACCACTAAAATTGCCAGCCCAATTGCAGTTTCTGCAGCAGCAACAGTGAGAATAAAAAACACAAATACCTGTCCCGCGGTATCGTCAAGATAACGAGAGAAGGCAATAAAATTGAAGTTCACCGCTAGCAGCATCAACTCAATACACATCAGCAGCAGAATCATATTCTTACGGTTGATAAAGATGCCCACAATGCTAATAGAAAATAATACAGCAGATAAGGTGAGGTAGTGCGACAAGGTAATCATGCGTCAGACTCCGGCTCCATCTTTACCACCCTCACACGATCTTCTTTGCGAACACTAACCTGCTGAGAAATATTTTGTTTCTTTAATCCCGGCCTTTCGCGCATGGTAAGAACAATGGCCGCAACAATCGCCAACAGCAGCAGGAAAGCCGCCAGTTCGAACGCGTAGACGTACTGCGTGTAGAGAATCTTGCCCAACTCTAGGGTATTGCTGTAATCGGCAGGATGCGGTTCAGGTACTGCTGCGATCGGTAAGCCTTCGCGACGCACCCACACCACCACCAGTAGCTCCGCTAAACTTATTGCACCAACAACGAGCCCGGGCCAAACATTGGGTGCAAACCGAGCGCTCAAGGTGGCCGATTCAATGTCCTGCATCATCACCACAAATACAAACAACACCATAACAGCACCGACATACACCAGCACCAATATCATTGCCAGAAACTCCGCTTCCAGCAATAACCAGATGGCAGCACTGGTGACAAAGCAAAGCACCAAAGACATCACCGCGTTAATCGGATTTCGTGAAACCACAACCCCGAGTGCTGCAATAATCAACAAGCAGGAGAACGCATAAAAAATGATCTGCTCAGCCATTTAGCAACAGCTCCTCTGCTTGAAAAAATGAACCAAGATCATCATCGGTACTTTGCATCCTCAGCTTTATCAGCAGCAATTGTCGCCTCATGCTTATCACCCACTGCCAAAAGCTTTTCTTTTGTCATGATGCTCTCGCCATGCTCTTCCATGTGATATTCAAATATTCGCGTTTCAACAACGGCATCGACCGGACAAGCCTCTTCACAAAAACCGCAATACACGCACTTAAACAGATCGATATCATAGCGAGTGGTGCGACGAGTACCGTCGTCACGAGCCTCGGACTCAATGGTGATCGCAAGTGCCGGGCAAACCGCCTCGCAGAGCTTACAGGCAATGCAGCGCTCTTCTCCGTTCGGGTAACGGCGCAATGCATGCAAGCCGCGAAAACGCGCGCTTTGCGGGGTTTTCTCCTCGGGATACTGCACGGTTACTTTGCGCCTAAAGAACGCCCGCAGCGTGAGCTGCAATCCCTTGAGCAGTTCCCACAGGGTAAAGGTCTTTAGCAGCTGAATCAGCCTTCTCATAAGACCGTACCCCAGGGGCCAATCTTCAACAGCAACATGCCACACTCCACAACAATCCAGACGATAGTCACTGGAATAAATATCTTCCAACCCAAGCGCATAATCTGGTCATAACGATAACGCGGAAAGGTTGCGCGAAACCAGAGAAAGCAAAATAGAAAGAACGCTATCTTTACCGCAAACCAAGCCAAGCTAGGGTTTGCAATGACGGCGAACACGGTACCCTGCAAAAACTCCCAACCGGCAAAGGGTGACTCCCAACCGCCACAAAACATCACCGAGGTCAGCGCCGCAATTAGAATAATATTTGCGTACTCGGCTAGAAAAAATACGGCGAAAGCGATTCCGGAATACTCAACATGAAAGCCGGCGACAATTTCTGACTCACCTTCGGCCACATCAAACGGTGCACGATTAGTCTCGGCCACACCAGAAATAAAATAAACAATGAATAAGGGAAACAACCAAATAGCAAACCAGTTACTCACACCGCCCGACTGCGCCTCAATAATATCACCCAGATTCAAACTGCCCGATGCCATCAACACACCCACCAGAGCAAAACCCATGGCTATTTCATAGGCTACAATCTGCGCCGCGGAACGCATCGCACCGAGTAACGCGTACTTTGAGTTGGTTGCCCAACCGGCAAGAAGAATGCCATAAACGCCCAACGAGGTGAGCGCCAAGACATACAGCAAACCAGCGTTTATGTCGGCAATAACAAACCCGGGAAACAGTGGTATTACTGCCCAGGTAGCGAGCGCCGGAACAATCGCGAGCAACGGGGCAACGACAAACAGAAAGCTATTCGACCGGTTTGGCACGATCACTTCTTTTAACATCAGCTTTATGACATCAGCAAAGGGCTGCAAAAAACCGCCAGGCCCAACCCGGTTGGGACCAATACGCGATTGCATGTAACCAATTACTTTGCGCTCAGCTAACGTGAGATAGGCCACGCACAGAATAACGCAGATGATAAGCGCCACAATCTGCAGCACGGTAAGCACAAGCCAATCGAACGGCTCTGGCAAAAACTGCCCCAGCAACTGTTGCAGCTGATTAGCCACCGTTTAGCGCCTCCACGGTCGACGAAGACACCAGAGCGGCAGGTCGCTCATGGGACGCCTGCTGGGTTTTTTGCAATGCAGTCGCACGACGCACGATGTTATCGCCTTGATAGAGAGAAACCTCAAGCTCGGATATCTCTGTCGATCGTTCCGCCAAAGAGGACTCAGGCGCAACAAACTCAGGCATGTTGTTCATCAATGCTGATTCGCAATGCCCGCGCATCTCGGCCAACACGGCCGCAGAAGACTCGTAATCGGAATCAGGCACCTTCAGCAGATTTGCCAGCACCCGCAAAACCTTCCACGCCGGTCGTGCTGCACCCACCGGATTCGATACACCGGTGAAGCTCTGCCAAAGACCCGCAACATTAACGAAGGTGCCGGAGGTTTCCGCCCAGGTGCCTATTGGCAACAGAACATCCGCATCATCAAGCAGCGTATCGGGTGCATACGGGGTGAATGCAACAACAGTTTCTGCCGCCTGACGAATAGCATTACGGTCTATCTGATCGGACAGGTCTGTTACCGATTCAACATTAACCAGCAACAAGGTTTTCGGACGCATCGACAAAACGTTATGGCCCACTTCAGGCCGTGGCTTGCCCCCGGCAGAGCGATGCGGCAACACACCGGCAAGGCTAACACCGGCAGTGTTTGCGCCATCGGTGACATAGCCAAGCGTTGCTCCGGTGAGTTGCGCTAGCACCGCAGCCAAATAACGCAAGGTGCCAAATGCCGGATGTCGCTGAGCCATTTGCCCCAACAGAATCAATGAAGGCGCATGCTTAAGATAATCGACTGAACCGGATGAACTGACGTTAGACATCGATGCAAGTGCTGGCGGCAATTCACCGCCCGCAGCAACCACCAGTCCGGCGAGCGTGGCACACCACTCATCCGGCTCAACAATGTGGGTGTCGGCGACAGTAAACAGATAGGGGTGGTCAACAGCATTAAGCACGCCGACGCTGCACCCCTTTAATGCCGCCTTGCGCAGTCGATGCGCGAGTATCGGCGCCTCACGACGCAAATCAGACCCGACCAGCAACACGCCCTGCTGCTGTTCAAGCTCCGCAATGGGGATGCCCAGCGATGGATACACAGGATCATTATTTTGATCGTGAAAGTCCGTACGCCGCAAACGAGAATCGAGGTCTGCCGAACCCGCATGCTCAAACAGACGATTAATTATCCATGCTTCTTCACAGGTGCTGGACGGAGAGACCAGGGCACCGATATCGGACCCCGATTGCCTGAGCTTGAGCGCAACATGTTCCAGCGCATCTTCCCAGCTGCGTTCCTGCCAGACGCCATTCTCCTTAACCATCGGCACCTTTAAACGATCTTCACTGTAGATCCCCTCATAGGAAAATCGGTCGCGATCAGACAGCCAGGTTTCGTTCACAGCCTCATTTGGCCGCGGCACAACGCGTTTCACCACACCGCGTAACACATGCGCATAAATATTCGATCCCACGCAATCATGCGGGGCAATCGACTCCCGTTGTTCCATCTCCCAAGCGCGGGCCGCAAACCGGTAGGGTTTGTTGTTCAACGCACCAACCGGGCAAAGATCAATAATATTTCCGGAAAGCTCATGATCTACGGTCTTTGCCACATAGGTACTAATTCGCATATGCTCGCCGCGGCCCATCGTACCCAATTCCTGAATGCCGGCAATCTCTTCACCAAAGCGAACACATCGCGTGCAATGGATACAACGGGTCATATCAGTAGAAACCAGCGGCCCCAGATTTTCATCCTTAACGCTGCGCTTGCCTTCGGAAAAACGTGACACATCGCGCCCGTAGCCCATCGCCAGGTCCTGCAACTCACACTCGCCACCCTGATCACAGATGGGGCAATCAAGCGGGTGATTGATCAACAGAAATTCCATGGTCGCCTTCTGTGCCGCAATGGCGTACGGCGAACGCGTATGAACTTTCATATCAGGAGCCACCGGTGTAGCGCAGGCTGGCACCGGCTTGTTTGCGCCCTCCACTTCAACCAGACACATACGGCAGTTGGCAGCAATAGACAGTTTGTCGTGATAACAGAAGCGCGGAATATAGATATTCGCTTTGTCGGTGACCTCAATAAGCATCTGGCCGGGGCTGGCCTCGAGAGCCTCACCATTAACTTCCAGGTTAATTCGCTTGTCAGTCATCAGGCGACAACCTCCGGCGTGTCGATCTCATCGACAATAGACTTCCCGCCATTGGCAATCATGTATTCAAACTCATGACCGAAGTGCTTCAGGAAGCTCTGCACCGGCCAAGCTGCCGCATCACCCAGCGCGCAAATTGTATGACCTTCGATGTTGTTCGCCACATTCATCAGCATGTCCATATCACCCGGCTTGCCCTCACCATCAACAATGCGGCACAGCATTCGGTACAACCAACCGGTACCCTCGCGACACGGCGTACACTGACCGCAGGATTCGGCGTAATAAAACCGAGAAATCCGTCGCAGCATCCTTACCATGCAGGTTGTGTTATCCATGACAACCACTGAGCCCGTGCCCAAAGAAGAGCCACCTTTTGCGAGCGAATCATAATCCATAGTGCATTCGCGTATCGCAGCCGCCGTCATCACCTGCACAGAAGAGCCGCCAGGAATAACAGCTTTGAGTTCACGCCCTTTCCAAACACCGCCGGCTATCTCCAGCAGTTCGTTAAAGGGAATACCAAGCGGCAATTCAAAGTTACCCGGGTTGGCGACATGTCCCGACACAGAAAAAATCATCGTGCCGCCCGAACCTTCGGGCCCCATGTCCTTAAACCACTGACCACCGTTGCGAATAATTGCAGGCACCGATGCCAAGGTCTGACAGTTATTTACTGTGGTCGGCTTACCGTACAAGCCAAAATTCGCTGGAAACGGCGGTTTAAAACGTGGACGACCCGGCTTACCCTCTAAGGACTCAAGCAATCCGGTTTCTTCGCCGCAAATATACGCGCCGGCTCCTAGAAACCCATGCACATCAATATCAATACCCGAACCCCGCAGGTTTTTGCCCAACAAACCGGCGGAATAAGCCTCGGCCAGAGCTGCCTCAAAGCGCGGAAACGGCTCATCCATAAATTCGCCACGCATATAGTTGTAGGCCACAGTGGCGCCCATCGCATAAGCACCAATAGCCATACCTTCAATCAGCGCGTGCGGATTAAAGCGCAGAATATCTCGGTCATGACAGGTGCCAGGCTCACTCTCATCGGAGTTACACACCAGATATTTCTGCCCGGAAAAGTCTTTGGGCATAAAGGTCCACTTCACGCCCGTTGGGAAACCCGCACCGCCACGGCCTCTTAAGTTTGAGGCCTTGACCACATCAATAATCTCTGGAATACCCAGCTCGCCGCTCAGCACCTTCTCCCAACTCTGATAGCCGCCAGTTTCGCGGTATGCCGCAAGGCTCCAGCACTCGTCCTTCCCTAGCGTGGTTAAGCAGGTGGTATTAAGCTGATCGGTATAACTCACTTGCTGTCCTCTGTCGCAGCCGCATCAAGCAATTCATCGACCTTTTGAGTTGTGAGGTTCTCATGATACTTGTGATTGATCATCAGCATCGGCGCATTATTGCACGCAGCCAGACACTCCTCTTCGCGTCTGAGATAAAACTTTCCATCCGCTGTGCTCTCGCCCTCTTTAATACCGAGGCGATTTTCAATGTGCTGCAAAATTTCATCGGATCCGCGCAACATGCACGCGATGTTGGTGCATACCGAAATACTGCAGCGCCCTACCGGCTTCGCTTCAAACATCGAATAAAACGCTGCCACCTCATACACCTGAATAACAGGCATATCCAGATACTCAGCAACCGCCTGCATAAGCTCTTCGGTCAGGTAACCACGGTTATCGTGCTGCACAGCATGCAACGCAGAAATCACTGCCGAACGCTGTTTGCCCGGCGGAAACTTTGCCACCCAGCGATCAATCTCAGCGCGAACATGCTCGCTCAACATAGGATGCTCTGTGGCCATTATCGATCAACCTCGCCGAACACCAGATCCTGCGTGCCGATAACCGCCACGACATCAGAAAGCATATGCCCTTCGACCATCTCACTCATTGCAGAAAGATGGGCAAAACCAGCTGCCCTTACCTTCACCCTGAAGGGCTTATTCGCGCCGTCCGAAATTAAATACACACCGAACTCACCCTTCGGGTGCTCAACCGCAGCATAGGCCTCACCAACGGGCACCGAATAGCCCTCAGTGAATAACTTAAAGTGATGAATCATGGATTCCATATCACCCTTCATCGCTTCGCGCGACGGGGGTGCAAGCTTATGATCATCAATCATGACCGGGCCGGGATTTTCTCGCAGCCATGACACACACTGCCGAATAATACGGTTGGATTGTCGCATCTCCTCCATGCGCACCAGATACCGGTCATAGCAATCACCGTTTAAACCCACCGGTATATCAAAATCAACATTGGCATAGGTCTCGTAAGGTTGCTTCTTCCTCAGATCCCAAGCGATGCCGGAGCCGCGCAACATCGGGCCTGTAAAGCCTAAATTCATAGCTCTTTCAGGAGTGACCACACCAATATTGACTGTGCGCTGTTTCCAAATACGGTTATCGGTGAGCAAGGTTTCATAGTCATCGACACACTCCGGAAACCGCCGGGTGAAGTCATCAATAAAATCCAGCAAAGTACCTTCGCGGTTTTCATTCAGTTTGCTTACTTCTGCTTTGCTATGCCACTTGGATGCCTCATAGCGTGGCATCCTGTCGGGCAGGTCGCGATAAACGCCACCTGGCCGGTAATAAGTGGCGTGCATGCGCGTGCCCGAGATCGCTTCATAGCAATCCATTAGATCTTCACGCTCACGGAAGCAATACAGGAACATGGTCATTGCACCGATGTCGAGACCGTGCGCACCCAACCACATCAGGTGATTCAGGATGCGGGTAATTTCATCAAACATCACGCGAATGTATTGCGCGCGAATGGGCGGTGTCACACCGAGCAACTTTTCTATAGCAAGCACATAGCCATGCTCGTTACACATCATCGACACGTAATCGAGACGGTCCATGTAACCGATACTTTGGTTATAGGGTTTGCTCTCCGCGAGCTTCTCGGTACCCCTATGCAATAATCCAATATGCGGATCAG
>JAQWPD010000117.1 GCA_029245525.1 Gammaproteobacteria bacterium
CGATCTCATCAATACCCGGACGGTTAAAAGGTTCGCCTGCTAAATTTAATCAGCATGCATCAGCCATTATCTTACCCCAAAAATTTCAGCATCACATAATCGACAGGGTTGTCAGCGCAAACAAGCGGCCCACACTCCAAAAAAGTCGCAATAACATTTAATGCAACCGTAACGACAGCGATCCAGCACGCGCTCCGTTCCAATAGGTTCATTTTGACAGGGCCATCCATATCCAGATCCGGCATGCGCGAGAGCATTAGCAAAACACCAACTGCAAGCAGCGTTGCTGTAAACAACAGGAATGACCATGTGTATAAATGATAGCCAAACACTGCAGAGCCATAAGTGCCACTCCCCGGAATCACATGCAGCGAGATTTGTCGTAAGGATGCCATAGCGCCGAATAACGCAGCAAAAACAATAACACCGTAGTGCGAGAACCGCTGACCAATAACAATATTGAGCATAAAACCATACATGAGCAGGGCAAAACCGATCCGTTGGAGCAGACACAACGGACAGGGCAACTCATCCAGAACGACCTGCATGACGAGCCCTATGCCCAGAATAAAGGCAATTCCAAGAAGCCCTAGCGCATTGATATTTCGGACCAGCGCATTCAACATGCAGCCACCTATAAGATGATATCCAGATGCTGACTGGCATGATGGCCAAACCAATAGAGACTCAGAACACAGGCAATGCCATATAAGACGTATGAAATCCTAATGTCTAAAACACGAGCATCTGACACATTGGCGCGCCCCATCAGCAGAGCGAACATCGCAGCCGTAATAAGCAAAAACAACAAGGACATCATCGTTCGACACCTCGCCTAAGCTGCTGAGAGTTCAATAGCATTGGTCGCATACTTCACCATAAAGCAGTCAGCGCCTCGCGGCAGCGCAAATCTGCACCTCAGTCAAAAACGTTACCGTGTTCATATCGCTCGTCGGCACCAGCCGCCTGGGTAAGCTCTGCCACATTAGACTTGGTAAAAAAGCCTTCGTAGCCATGACAGCGTTCTACATATTCCGTAATTAGTATTGAGTACTGAGAATGCTTGGAAAAGATTTGCTTTAAATTGGGCTCATCCTTACATTCACCGACAACGTGAGCCAAAAACTCGACCCCTTTTTGGCCCAGAGAATTCACTACAAAATCGATATTCTTTTCACCTTTGGGGTGATCCCCATCCAAAACTTCATACGCAATATGATGCATACGACGTCCGTAATTGCGGACAAAGTCTTCCGTCGGCATAGGCAGACTGGCAAAGGAATTAATGAACGATGGAATATTATTTGCTGTAAACACTTTCGCCGGTGATTTTTTATCATCGTCGACACGGTAGTTTCGATTCACATTGGTCGATGAATTCTGGTCAGCAATATTATAAGCGCCCCAAAAGTAGTAATCGCTCATCGTGAGAAACTCAAGTATGGCATCCTCACGCTCGCCCGCAAGAATGCGGGTTGCCATGTGGTCTACGCCAAGAATGAGCCCCTCTGTTCCCAAGCTGGCTGCAGCCTCGGCTGCATTCTCCAGCACGCCTTGCTCCAGCTTACTCAGCGCAAAACGATTACCGCACCCTAGCTCATCAAGCTCAAACACGTTTTCCTGAGTATAGCCAACACGGTTGCCGGTTAAGGAAGAAGGAAAAGTGAAATTAAAATGATCATTGGCAAGGAGTCTGTTTTGAGTTTCATTCGGGTAGTGAAAACGAATACTATGTGACTCGAGCGTCTCACGGGTAGCCTTAAGATCACTGGTGGAAAATATCTCACCGATATAGCGTGCATTCGGTTTCTCTCGAGCCATGGGGTAGAGCATATTTAAACGGGTTAAGTCATCCTCAAAGCTTTTCGCAAGCGGCTCTAAGACTATGTACTTGGGCTGCTCATCGTTACAACTAAGAATGTATATTTTATGAGTCTCATTAATAAAGCTGTCTGTGCAACGATACGGCGTCATGAAATACAATTCAGCCAGATAAGGAATAGCGTCACCGGTATCGACCTGAATGACCAGCGCATTTACATTGCCCAATAATGCTTCGAGACCACTGCTCTGTCTGCGCTCATAGATACGCATCCGATAATCATCGAAGTAAGCGGAATTTTTCTTATCCCCCACAGGGGTGTAGCTATTAATATCAAACGTCATGAGTTTCTTCCTTAGCCCTTTGGATCAACTGGTTGCCACAAGCGGGCTGTATATAGGGTGCCAGAACGCCTCATCAATGGAGCGAGCGTTTTCAGCCTCGGTTTTTTGCGGCGCCAGCCCTTCTTTTTGAGCTTGCAATGCCACGGCTAACGCAACCTTTTTACTAACGTTCTGAACAAGGTCAAGCGTTGGCAGTAAGCCATCACCCTCACCGGTGAGAGCCGGCGACTGCTCACTTAATGCATACGATGCTGCCATGAACATACCGTCACTCACCCGCCGTGCCCCAGATGCGCATATGGCAAGGCCCATTGCCGGAAAAATATAGGCGTTATTGCACTGCGCAATTGGGTACTGCTTCCCATCCAGTTCGACATCATCAAATGGGCTCCCCGTAGCAACCAATGCCCGCCCTTCAGTCCAGCTAAGCAGGTCTGCAGGCGTCGCCTCGACTCGTGAGGTCGGATTCGTTAATGGAAAAATAATCGGTTGCGACGTATGCGCAGCCATCTCGCAAATCAGTTCTTTGCTAAACAATCCTGGCTGCCCGGAAACGCCAATAAGCACGGTCGGCTTGACCATTTTTATGGTGTTCGCAAGGCCAAACGCATCGTCGTCGTGATTCGACCAGTCAGCCAATTCGGCAACAGAGCGCACAAAGGGTTTCTGAAACGACAGCAAATCAGTCTGATCATCTCGAATCAGGCCATTGCGATCAACGATCCAAAAACGAGACCTTGCTTCAGCCTCGCTCATGCCATCATCCACCATGGCCTGCACCAGTTGTTCACAAATACCCGTTCCGGCCGAACCCCCGCCCAGCACAACGATCCGTTGTGCATCAAGGCTACTGCCAGCTACTTTTACAGCGGCCAATAGAGCGCCTAATGTCACGGCCGCAGTGCCCTGTATGTCATCATTAAATGTGCAAAGCTGATCACGATACTTATCAAGCAGCGGTTTAGCATGGGTCTGCGCGAAGTCCTCAAACTGCAACAAGACATTAGGCAATACATCTTTAACCGCGTTAACAAAGCCATCAACGAACTCGTAGTAATCATCGCCGGTGATGCGCTCATGCCGCCAACCTATATACATCGGGTCGTTTAAGCGCTCTTTGTTGTTTGTACCGACATCAAGAATCACCGGCAACACCTTAGCCGGATCTATTCCGCCCACAAGGGTATACAACGACAGCTTGCCGATCGGGATGCCCATGCCTCCGGCACCCTGATCACCGAGCCCGAGTATGCGTTCACCATCAGTCACCACGATCACATCAACTTCTGGGAATGGAATATTCGCCAACAACTCCGGAATTCTATCCTTGTGCGGATAAGCGACAAAAAGGCCACGCGGCTTACGATAAATCTCACTAAACTTCTGGCAAGCTTCGCCAACCACCGGCGTATAAATAATGGGCATCATTTCTATGATGTGATCGGTCAGCAATCGATAGAGTAACAACTCATTGTGGTCCTGCAGAGCGCGCAAGAATATATGTCGCTCCAGATCGGTATTCTTCTGCTGGTACTCCTCATAAGCGCGCGCCACCTGCTCATCGAGCGTCTCAACATCGGGTGGCAAAAGACCATCAAGAGCGAACTCAATACGCTCGTCAGGGCTAAACGCATTGGCCTTATTTAAGATAGCGCAGTTAAGCAGCGCACTGCCCTTTAGAGGCGTAGCGATCGCATCGCCGCGATGGGTGAGAATATGATGCTGCTTGGATTTGACCATTACATTGCTCCGGCACTCTAAAACGATGATTTACTGCAACCAAGATTTGTCCTAGACAGAGATTAGCTGATCTCGGCTTCCCTTGCGACATGCGAATGATAGTACCAAGTTGCCCCTAAAGCTCAAAGCTCTGAAGCAGCGTGATCGCGGCCTTACCAGCCCTTCTATAGCGATTTTAAACCGAAGAGACACCACCATAGTGCTCATGCATAGCCAAAACAGCAGTCGATGACTGCTTTTTGGTCGGCATTTCCGTTACGCACGGAAGGCAGGTACTATATTGACAACTTTACGCTTAAATTTGGCTCATTATAGAACTCGACCCCCTACTGTTGTCGTGATTGCAATTTGCGTTCACCGTTGCGTTTCACATTATCGTTCCCTCGTTTACGATCGGCCTCGCAACGTGGCAAGGTGCAAATTAACTAACTGTGAATGCGCCTTAAGTAAGCAACTCAAGCGGCCAGCAAAGCTGCTATTCTTAAATCTGTGCGACTGCGATTACAGTCGTTGAACCTAAATGGGGCACGCTTTATGCGTATGTACAAACTGTTCGTATACCTTCTACTAGTAATTGCAGCCGGAGTAGCAATTATTGCACTAGCGGATAACTCTTTCCGACTCGGTGTTTTGGCAACAGTCTTTGCTTTTCTGGCAATAGTTGGCATATGGGACATGCGCCAGGATCGTCATAGCATACTGCGCAACTATCCAATCGTCGGGCACTTACGCTGGATATTTGAAGCTATCCGGCCCGAGTTCCGACAGTACTTTTTTGAGTCCTCTACCAGTGGGCGCCCATTTAATCGCGATCAACGATCACTTGTGTACCAACGCGCGAAGGACATCCTAGACAGACAACCATTTGGTTCAGAAATTGATTTTTATAAAGCCAATTATGCGTGGGTTAATCACACAATGGCGCCACGGAAACTCCAAAGCAGCGATATCCGTGTAACCATAGGTGAGCAAAGCAAGCAGCCCTACTCCGCTTCTATCTACAACATATCAGCAATGAGTTTTGGTGCTCTGAGTGGCAAGGCAATCGAGGCCCTCAACAAAGGTGCTAAAAAAGGCGCCTTTGCCCATGACACAGGCGAAGGATCTATCAGCCCGTATCATCGTCAGGGTGGAGACCTTATTTGGGAAATAGGCAGTGGATACTTTGGCTGCCGACATGACGATGGCAGCTTTAACCCTGACAGGTTCAGCGAGCAAGCCGCATATGAAAATGTCAAAATGATTGAGGTTAAGCTTTCGCAAGGGGCCAAGCCCGGCCATGGAGGCGTTTTACCTGCCTCTAAAGTGAGCCCGGAAATAGCCGCTACACGCGGGGTTCCCGAGGGCAAAGACTGCATCTCGCCGGCATTTCACACTGCGTTTAGCACGCCGCGTGAACTGCTGGAATTTATTGCCCGCTTAAGAGAACTGTCCGGCGGGAAGCCCACTGGATTTAAACTGTGTGTCGGTCATCACTGGGAATTTATGGCCGTATGTAAAGCCATGCTTGAAACCGGCATCCTACCGGATTTTATCGTTGTCGATGGTGCCGAAGGCGGAACAGGAGCCGCACCACCTGAGTTCTCCGATCACCTAGGCATGCCACTTTTACTTGGCCTTGATTTCGTTAACAACACGCTGATCGGGGCCGGTCTCCGCGATAAGATAAAACTCGGCGCAAGCGGGAAGGTGGTTTCGACTTTTGATATTGTTAGCATGATGGCACTGGGTGCTGACTGGTGTAACTCGGCACGAGGGTTCATGTTTGCACTGGGGTGCGTGCAATCGCAATCGTGCCATACCAACCGATGTCCGGTTGGTGTAGCCACCCAGGACCCCAACCGACAAAAAGCCTTAGTCATCAGCGATAAATCCGAGCGCGTCTACAACTTCCATCGCAATACACTGCGGACACTGAGCGAATTTATCGCGGCTATAGGCTTGAAACACCCCGGCGAGCTGCGCAAGGATCACTTCCAAATTGTCAGTCAGACGCACAGAGACATGAGAGAAATCGCGCTATCTAAACTGGCTAATGGCGAACTATTGAGTGGAACCAATAACCCCGCCTACCGAAACCATTGGGAGATGGCGGATCCTGAAAGCTTCAGCCCCCTCGAGCCTAAACCAGCCTCTGCCGCCGGAAACACTGGTTAGATATTTGGTGTCAGGGGGCAGACCGTTGTGCTGAAGCGCCTAAACATTATGGCTGCATTAAAGCCCCCTGCATTTAGCGGGCTTTTTTATCGGGCTCAAAAGCATCAGCGGTAGCATCACCGGCTTTGCGGAGCGCGCCTCCGGTAGCATCGGCCCCTTTCTCGATGCCTTTGCCGGCGCCTTCCATGCCTTTCTTAATCCCATCGCCGGCCGCGGTTAAGCCTTTGTCGATGCCGGCGCCCGCCTTCTCAAACCCTGAAGACCCATCGTCTGCGTAGGCACTGACGCCAAACAACAACGAGATAAACGCAATCTGCCAAACCTTCATAGCCCACTCCTGATAAACACCGTTGCTCATTCACTGAGGCTTACGATACCCCTTATTGCAGCGGGATTAAACAGACAGCAACACGGGCAGTTATTTGGGCCCTTCATCGTAGCCTTATGAACAAGGCATTGGGTGCGATCCAGAACAACGCGGTTTTAAAAATATCGACTATAAAATTGCTTCACCTTGCCTGCGCAACCAACGCGGTATTCCCTCGGCATGAACCCCCATAGATTGCAAAACGTTGGAGCTGTTAATAATGCGAACACTGTACCCAACACTGTCACTGATATTTCGCGTGGTATGCCACCAATTCGCTGGGAGTAACAACGCTTGTCCTCTGCGCAAACGGATTCTCATAGGGCTTGCTTTTCGCAACAGGGGAAACGTTTTTACATCATTAATAGATTTGTAGCTCACTTTTGAGTTACGAAGCTGATAGGGAAACTCCCTGCCACTCGTCGGATAGAGGTATTTTGAATCTTCTGGGGGAAAAACCACAAATTCCTTTTCGCCTTGCAACTGCACAAAACCAACATGGACAGCTGCCTGGTCTTGATGAACGTGACCAAAGGTCGTTCCCGCCTGCCCAATAAAAAACTCCGGGCCAGACAAACGATCCAACCGAGGATGACTGACCCAATTATTACCAAATTCTGCAGGATGTTTGATGTATCGCCGCAGCTCGCTCATCGCTCGATTAACGGACAAATGCCTTAAATAGGGTAACTGAGTCGAACCCGACTCAAACGCATCCAGGTACTCACTGAGAGTGTGGATATTGATCTCATCATAGTCTTCCACTTGCCGGTAACGCACTGACCAGCCATAGCTGCCGCCAAAACTGTCTAACCTTCGCGACCCATACAGTTCTCTCATCGTTTGCAACAAGCCCACTTTATGCTGCCACAGACCGTGATATTCAAACACAAGAGGCTGATTAACTTTGTGACCGCAGTGGCCAGACCCGGTTAGCAGATCTGTAGCATGCTCCACGTTAGATCCCAGCTTGGATAGGTCCATCAGTCTTCTCCATCGACATTTTCACTGTGTGTTAGCAAAGAAGTTCGACGGCGTTATTAAACTGGATTCTCTCGTGGCGTAACGTTACAGACTCGTTACAAAATGGTTACATCTGATTCGTCCATAAGCTTCATACGCAACGAGTGCTTTTGTAAGATCAGCGCGCAGTAACCCATTTAAGAAAAGAAATGATGTAGCAACAATGCAATCTTGTGTCTCAATAATTGCGGTCGCAGTTGTCTCCAGCTGCTTACACCAAACGACAAAGCGTTTTTCAGCGCCTACAGGCAGAAACACATTTCTGGATATTGATGAAAAGAGTAAAGAAAATTAATCGCTAAGAACCGCTAGCCACAAGACTGTTCAAACATTTGCACATCCAGAGGATTTTTCCGTTGTTCAACAACCGCCCAAACCAACTCACTGAAAACGAGAATCATAGGGCAAAAACCAGGATGGTTCCGTCAGAATTCCTGCTCTACAGCACTAAACATTCCCTTGCCGAATTCGCCAAGTGATGTCCGCAGGTCACCTGACCCTCTGCATAAACGGTAATAGAAAAATTCAGCCCCCAAAGAGGGGCTTGAATATGTCATCTCCGAAGAGTGAGTGAACGAGTTGATTAATCAGCGGGAATGCCACTGTATCTAAAAAAAAAAAAAAAAATACAAACAGAGCTGTGAACTTCAGAAGTATAGATGGGTGAGAGTCAGCCAGGTTCAATCGCTG
>JAQWPD010000118.1 GCA_029245525.1 Gammaproteobacteria bacterium
ATACGGGCCATTACTTAATCTCCGAATTAACCCTGGCGTTGTTTGTGACGTGGATCTGAACAAATCACGCGCACAACACCGTTTCTGCGAATAATTTTGCAGTTTCTGCACATACG
Organism: Gammaproteobacteria bacterium; assembly: GCA_029245525.1. GTDB lineage: Bacteria > Pseudomonadota > Gammaproteobacteria > Steroidobacterales > JABIQA01. Next base: position 117 of record JAQWPD010000118.1, read on the forward strand.
TTTTACAGAAGCTCTAACTTTCATCTAAGTACTCCTAAGGTAGGCCCGAACTATCGAACCTGTCCTGTGCGGCCGTAGCCTTTCAAATTTGCTTTTTCAAGCATGCCCTCATACTGACCAGACATCATATGGGCTTGCAATTGAGCCATGAAGTCCATAGTTACAACAACGATAATAAGCAATGATGTGCCGCCGAAGTAGAATGGCACCTGCCAGTAAAGAATCATGAACTCAGGCAATAAGCATACTAACGTGATGTACAAGCCTCCCCAGAAGGTCAAACGGGTAAGCACTTTATCGATGTACTCAGCAGTTTGAACACCTGGACGAATACCGGGAACAAATGCACCTGACTTTTTCAGATTGTCTGCTGTTTCACGCGAATTAAATACTAATGCTGTATAGAAAAAGCAGAAAAACATAATCAGAGATGCGTACATCAAGATGTAAATAGGCTGACCTGGTGACAGCTTTGCCGCCAAGGTTTGCAGCCAACCCATACCTTGGCTAGTGCCAAACCAGCTAGCAATAGTTGCAGGAAACAAAATTAGACTTGAAGCAAAAATCGGCGGAATTACCCCAGCCATGTTCAGCTTAAAGGGCAAATGGGTAGTCTGGCCAGCATACATCTTTCGGCCCTGCTGACGCTTAGCGTAGTTAACCGTAATCCGACGCTGACCGCGTTCTACATAGACCACACCGTAGGTCACCGCGACCACCAAAATAAACAAAATAATTGCTATCGCGGCTGACAGCTCCCCGGTATTAACCAGCTCCAAGGTTCCGCCGATAGCGGACGGTAGGCCGGCAATAATACTCGATAAGATAATCATCGAGATGCCATTACCAATCCCACGCTCAGTTATCTGCTCGCCCAACCACATCAGGAACATCGTACCAGTCACCAGAGTGACCGCAGCTGTAAAAACAAAGGTAGGTCCGGGGGCCAACACAACGCCCTGATTCTGCAGCGCTACTGCTGCACCAACCGATTGAAAAGACGCCAAAAACACTGTGCCATAACGAGTGTACTGAGTAATTTTATGTCGACCAGCCTCGCCTTCTTTCTTGATTTGAGCGAGCGATGGCACAACAACACTGGCCATCTGCATAATAATAGACGCCGAAATATACGGCATGATACCCAATGCCAGAATACTCAATCTCTGCAGCGCGCCACCGGAGAACATATTAAACATGCTCAAGATAGTGCCCGACTGCTGCTCGAACATCTGAGCTAAAGCCACAGGATCAATGCCGGGCACGGGTATATAAGTACCAATACGATAAACAATCAATGCGCCAGCCAAAAACATCAGGCGCGCGCGCAATTCGGAGAAACGTGAAGCTTCGCCCAATGCTGCTGCCGGATTGACTGACTTATTTTTTGCCATCTAACTGATAACGGGGTTAGCCGTTATTCCTCTATCGATCCGCCGGCAGCCTCAATAGCTGCCTTTGCGCCCTTAGTTACAGAGATACCCTTAACCTTAACTGCCTTGTCGATCACCCCAGACAGAAAAATCTTAACCTGAAGTGCTCGAGGTGAAACGAATCCAGCCCGTTTCAATGCGTCAATATCAACAAGTTCATCAGTAAGCTTGTTGACCTCGCTTAAGCGAACTTCCTGGCTGAACTCACTGGTGCGTGAAGCAAAACCCACTTTAGGTAAGCGGCGATGAATGGGCGTCTGACCACCTTCAAAACCAACTTTATGATAACCGCCCGAACGTGCCTTTTGACCCTTATGGCCACTGCCACAGGTCTTTCCCTGACCGGCAGAATGTCCACGACCAACACGCTTACCTATCTTTTTGCTACCAGGATTCGGACTAATAGAATTGAGTTTCATTTACGCTTCCTCAACCCGCAGAAGGTACGCGACTTTGTTTATCATCCCGCGATTCTCCGGAGTATCCTGAACAACTACTGAATGATTGATACGACGCAACCCCAAGCCAGAGACGCAGGCCTTATGGGACTTCAATCGACCAAACTTACTTTTGATCAGAGTAACTTTAACTGTGTTATCAGATGCCATCGTATTAAACCTAAGTTAACCCCTGATCTCTTCAACTGTCTTGCCGCGACGGGCCGCTACCCGCTCGGGAGATCGAGCGTTATCGAGCGCCTTGATAGTTGCGCGAACAACGTTAATTGGGTTACGTGAACCAAAACTCTTGGCAAGCACGTTACGAATGCCTACCGCCTCAAAAACTGCACGCATTGCACCACCAGCGATAACGCCAGTACCTTCAGATGCAGGCTGCATATAAACTTTAGTCGCACCATGATTGCCAACCATTGCGTAATGCAGGGTGTCGTCATTCAGCGCCATAGATGTCATATTATTGCGCGCTGACTGCATTGCCTTTTGTATAGCTAAAGGCACCTCTCGGGCTTTGCCATAACCAAACCCGACCCGCCCATTGCCGTCGCCGACAACAGTAAGCGCAGTAAAACTAAAGATACGGCCACCTTTAACCACTTTAGATACACGGTTAATAGTTACGAGCTTCTCAATGAAGTCATCGCCTTTCTGCTGAAATTCAACCTTTGCCATCGACTAGTACCTATTAGAAATTCAGACCCTGCTCGCGAGCAGCGTCAGCTAAAGCTTTAACACGTCCGTGGTAACGGAACCCTGAGCGATCAAATGCCACGCGATCTACGCCGACAGACTTTGCTTTATCAGCAATAGCCTTGCCGACTGCAACTGCCGCATCGACATTGCCGGTGCTCTTAAGAGACTTGCGCACGTCTTCCTGCACGGTGGACACCGCTGCAACAACGGTGGCCCCATCACCGGCGATAACCTGAGCATAAATATGCCGGGGCGTACGATGAACAGTAAGCCGCGGCACACCAAGCTCGCGAATCTTGGCACGGGTGCGACGAGCACGACGTATTCTTGTTTGTTTCTTGTTCATAATCTTTCCAAAATGGCCACGTTTCAGCAGCTATTTCTTTTTGGCTTCCTTAATCACAACATGCTCATTGGCATAGCGGACACCCTTGCCCTTGTAGGGCTCAGGCGGACGGTAACGACGAATTTCTGCTGCGACCTGGCCGACTTTCTGCTTATCGACACCCCTAACAAAAATCTCCGTCTGGGATGGTGTTTCAACCTCGATACCCTCGGGTACCGCGTAATCTACAGGATGCGAGAACCCAAGAGTGAGATTAAGGCTTTTGCCCTTGGCTTTAGCCCGGTAACCCACGCCAACTAACTCGAGCTTACGTTCGAAGCCGGCAGAAACGCCTGTTACCATATTGTTAATCAGTGATCTAGCAGTCCCTGCCATGGCGTACGCAAAACGCGAATCAACTTTGGCCACAATACTCAACTCACCACCCTCAACACCAACACCGATCTCCGGGGTTAGCTCAAACGACAGTTCACCCTTAGGGCCTTTCACGGTCACAACACCAGCAGCATCCTTTACTTCAACGCCTTTAGGAATTACAACCGTCTGTTTAGCTACACGAGATAAAGCGATCATGATATTTTCTCCGCGGCTGCCTTAAGCAACGACGCAGATTACCTCCCCACCTTGGCCTGCCTTACGTGCCGCACGATCAGTCATCAACCCCTTTGAGGTTGAGACAATTGCAATACCCAAGCCCCCCATAACTTTCGGCAAATCTTCTTTGCCTTTATAGATACGGAGACCAGGGCGACTGACTTTATGAATCTCGTCAATAACTGGCTTGCCTTCGAAGTATTTCAGAGTAACGGTGAGCTCTTTCTTGCCAGGTGACGTTTCTGCCACGGCAAACTCTCCAATATAGCCTTCCTCTTTCAATACAACAGCAATGCCTTCCTTCAATTTGGAAGACGGCATGCGAACGGACTCCAAAGCAACTTTCTGTCCGTTGCGAATCCGTGTCAGCATGTCTGCGATTGGGTCTGTCATGCTCATCTTGAGTAATCCTCAGTAGCGCCAGTATTAACTGACTACCAACTTGCCTTGCCTAAACCAGGCATATTTCCCTGCATGGTCTGCTCACGCAATTTATTGCGGCCCAGTCCAAATTTACGATAGCAGCCTTGTGGGCGACCAGTTATTGCACAACGGTTGGTCAGACGACTCTGACTAGCGTCACGCGGTTGTTTCGCAAGCTTAACGACCGCTTCACGGCGTTCTGCATCTGTACTAGTGGGGCTAGTAATAATTTTCTTAAGTGCTGCACGTTTTGCTGCATAGCGCTTTACTAGCTTTTCCCGTTTGACGTCACGCGCCAACATTGATTTCTTTGCCATTACCCGATCGCCTATTTCTTGAACGGAAAGTTAAAGGCATCCAACAACGCTCTGCCTTGCTCATCATTTTTTGCTGTGGTCGTGATACTTATATCCATACCGCGAATTGCATCAATTTTGTCATAATCGATTTCTGGAAAAATAATCTGTTCCTGAATACCCATGTTGTAGTTGCCGCGACCATCAAACGACTTACCATTCAAGCCACGGAAATCACGAATACGCGGAACAGCTACGTTTACTAAGCGATCAAGAAACTCATACATCCTTTCGCGGCGCAGAGTCACTCGACAACCAATCGGCTGACCATCACGAATTTTAAACGCAGCAACCGACTTACGCGAAAGAGTCGCCTGGGCCTTCTGCCCCGCGATCAACTCCATATCAGCTATAGCTTTATCGACAATCTTCTTGTCGGCAACAGCTTCGCCAACACCCATATTCAGGGTGATTTTTGTTATCCGCGGCACTTCAGAAACATTGCTCAAGCCCAGCTTTTCTTTCAGCTGCGCTGCAACGGTGTCGCGATAGTAATCCTGTAACCTA
>JAQWPD010000122.1 GCA_029245525.1 Gammaproteobacteria bacterium
GCGGTAAGTTTGTATTCACGCTCGGGCATTGCTCCTGAAGCATCACAGCTCACGCTCACTGATCATTCCTATGGCGTGTCGATGATTGTTGTGCAGAAGAGCTGGTGGGATAAGCAAACGCCCGAAGTTCAGCAGGCTTTAAACACTGCGTTCCCTGATATTCGTGAATCACGGCTTGATGTGCGTGCCGAGTCCGCCCGTGATTTAGAAAACGCGAAGGCGCTGGGAATTACAGTTCATGTTTTAGATCAATCGCAGCGCGCTGCCTGGGTTTCCACTGCTGGCAGTATCCGTGATGAATTAGCAGATGCTATCGGTGGGCGCTCGGTAGAGATTTTGGCAGTCATTTCTCGTGGTCGCTTGGCGTACCAGGAGCAAGAGGCCGCAGCGGAACCTTAGCTTTTCGTCCGGCGCGCCGTATGGATGGGCTTATGTATGAGCTTAACTCCTATACCATAGGGAAGATGTTGATTTAGTTAAGGTCGCGACTGCAGCAGTATTGCAGTCCTGTTTTTAGCAAACGCGGAACTGCCCGCTTGCTTTGCTGTCTGGTTGCTCATAAGGCTTGTTTATTTTTTTCTGCCGGAGTTTTCCGGCTTCGGTTCAGAGGTTTGAAACGATGGGGTTATTTGGTCGTAAGCCAGCAATGGTTGCTCCCGAGGCAGCGTTAGCGGGCCGCAGTGCTTCGATAGTGGTGACAAACCGTCATCATGTTAATGGTAACGTTCTACAAGCGCCGTTTCCCGATGGCCTTGCGATGGTGCAGTTCGGGATGGGATGCTTTTGGGGTGCCGAGCGCTGCTTCTGGCAGTTGCCAGGGGTTTATTCGACTGCGGTAGGCTACTCGGGGGGTTATACCGAGAACCCAGGGTACGAGGAGGTGTGCTCCGGCCAAACCGGCCACACAGAAGCAGTATTGGTGATTTATGACCCGCAGGTGATTGGTTTTGCAGGGCTGTTGCAGGTGTTTTGGCAAGCGCATGATCCAACGCAAGGTTTGCGTCAGGGCAACGATGTGGGTTCGCAATACAGGTCGGCTATATATGTTGATGATGCTGCCCAACTGGAACAGGCTCGAGCGTCATTGGTTGCTTATCAGCAGGCGCTGAGCGCCGCAGGTTATCCGGCGATTACCACCGAAATTGCAGCGGGTAAAAGGTTCTTCTACGCAGAGGACTATCATCAGCAATATTTGGCAAAGAACCCCGGCGGTTATTGCGGATTGGGTGGAACCGGAGTCAGTTGCTCTGATTAGCTGTTAGTTGAGCACGCTGTAGCCCCGATTCGACAGGCAGCGTTTAACGATGTCTTCTTTATTGCGGGCCTCTTCGACACCCGACCCTGCGCCGCCAAGAATGGCCCCCACTGCGGCGCCCACGCCAATGCTGCCGCTTTTACTGATCCCGCCGATTGCCCCGCCAACAGCAGCCCCACCGAGCGCACTTTTCGCCACGCCTTCGGCTACCGGAACCTGCTCGGAGTAGGTTTTGCACTCTGCGAGGTCCTGTTCGTAAACCGTCATGTTGACACCCTTGGTGTCGATAATCGGATTAGGCTGTGCGGAGCACCCAGCGAGAAGTATTAACGAGCCGAATAAGCTTAATATTCTGAAAACCAGTGTTCTGTTGCACGTCGTTGCGGTTGAATTCATCTTAAACCCCGGAGTATTGTGGGTGCCTAGGTGGTTTAAATACTAACGCTTTTGGTGTTGCTAGGCCAATAGAGGTGCCCCGTCCGGCGATAATGATTTTATGAGACATGTTTTCATTGTTCTAATCGGTGCTCTTTGTGTGGTGAGTTGTGCGCGTGTTTCACCGCCATCGGCTGCGCCCGATGAGGTGGTTGAACCGGGTATGGCTTGGCTGGCTGCAGCCACCGCCTATACGGTAAGCGATGGTGATGCGTTATTGGTTGTTAGGGCTTATCGTGCCGGCGCAATGGCCAGTCTGGGGCATAACCACGTTATTAGTTCCGACGTTGTTGCGGGAAATATCTACGTCGGCTCAGCCTATACTGACTCATGGTTTGACCTGATAGTGCCGGTGTCCAGTCTGGTTGTTGATGACGAGCGCATCCGAGCCCACTACGGTGAGGACTTCTCGGCGCCGGTACCTGAGGATGCGAAAGCCGGCACCAAGATCAATATGCAGAGTGAGCGCGTGCTCGATGCCACGAACTGGCCATTGATAAGGGTCCGTGGCTTTCTTGCCGATTGCCTAGGGGCTGCGTGCACAGCTCACGTGGCTATTGATCTCGGTGGCACCTTGTCACGGCATATAATCCCGTTGCAGATGGAGCAGCATGATGACCGGTTGCTGGTGCGGGCGAGATTTAATATTCTGCAGTCTAAGCTCGGGCTTTCACCCTTTAGTGTGATGATGGGCGCATTGTCTGTAGCAGATGAGCTCCGCTTCGACCTCGATTTGGTCGCGGTGGCGGTTACCCCTGATGATCTGGTAGACCAGTGATATATTTTACAGTCTTAACCCACGAATTCTTAATGTTTTAGTTTTTTATGAGGCCACATTATGTCGGATAAAAGCATTTCCATAGATCGCCGCAACTTATTAGCAGGAATAGGTGCTGCGGGCGCGCTGGGTATGGCGCCAACATTGCGGGCGCAAACCGGCGTAAAACCTGTCGAGCGGACGCTGGACTTGGATAACCCAAAAGATAATCTTCGGGCTCTGCTGAAACTTCAGGCAGACCTTTCTGGCAAAGATGTCTTGTCCGGCTTTCCCGGTAAGGTGTGGGGCTGGGTGCCTGGCAAGGGTAATACATTGCTGTTTAACACCTACGGCATTGGCTGCAGCCATATTGAAGAAGTGGCTGAGGGTTACCGTTTTTACCATCGTGAGTTGCTGTACTACACCGACCCGAAAACCAATGAGGTTCTCGATAGCTGGGAAAACCCATACACAGGCAAATCGGTCGAAGTTCGCCATATTATTAATGATCCGGTCAATCGCTTTTATCCGTTTGCCGGTGGGCGTTTTTCACCGCCATACCCGTATGAAGTTTACGGTAACGATATCGTATTTCAGATTAGTGTGTTTCGTTTTGAAGAGTCGCCGATGAGCCGTGCTGATTACCCGCTGCATTCTGCTGATGATAACTATCAGTCGGCCGAGTTATGGGGAATGATTGGGCGCATGGAAGAAGTCATGGATCCCGAAGTTACTTCAGCCAGTTGTGTGACCTCATGGTCACGTATTTCACAGTGGCTGCCGTTCATGGAAATGGGTGATGCGCCCGGTATCATGGTTTTCCATAGTCATGCGTATAAGTTGATGAATGGCGCCTCGGAGTTGCCGCCGCAGATTCTGGCGTACACTCAGAAGAACTATCCGAAGTACCTTGAGTCTCCAAAAGAGTGGCTGGGCATGAAAGATAACAAGTCGCAGGTTACGGAAAGTAAGAAAGAGATCGATCGTCGTTGGACTCAGGAAGGTCCGGCCGGCTCGGTATTTATAGCCGACTAGGCTTTACGACAGCAAACCGTGTAAATAAAAAAGCCGACCCTAGGTCGGCTTTTTTATTATTTTTAAACCGACAGAGCGTTCTAAAACTGGAAGTAAATAAACTGCTCTTTCACGCTGGGGTACAAAATAACTATCAGCGCTAGTGATATGGCGCCACGTAAGCCCCTAAACCAATAAGTTTTAGTCCAATCGTAGGGTTTATCTCTGTAGATGAGTTGGGCGAAAATTGCTCCACCAATAAGCACGACATAGAACATTTGTTCGCCAGTCCCGGCATAGGGAATAAACGTAAGCCCCTCGCTTATTGTCTTTTTGACAGGTGTGAGCAGCATAATATTCAATGCGGTTGTGATCTCGTCAACATTTTCCGCACGGAAGAACACCCAACTGATAGTGACCAGCTGGAAAGTGAGAAACCAACTCGCGATATTGAAGAGTAAGTGACCGGTTTTATTGAAGCCGCTGGTGAGCCTGGAAATTGTGGGTGCCGCAGTGTGGTAGACGACCAGCAACGCGCCATGATAAAGGCCCCATAAGACATAGTGCCAGGCGGCCCCATGCCAGAGTCCGCCAAGCGCCATTACAATAACCAGATTGCGCAATAGCTTAAACTTGGTGCCCCGATTGCCACCCAGTGAGATATAGAGGTAGTCGCGGAGCCAGGTTGAGAATGAAATATGCCAACGCTTCCAGTAGTCACTGATATTGCGTGCGCTGAACGGAGCCCGGAAGTTTTCCATGAGTTCGAAGCCCAGCAGTTTTGAAGTGCCACGGGCAATGTCGGTGTATCCCGAGAAGTCGCAATATACCTGAACGCCAAAAGCGTAGCAGGCAATCCACATGCTGAGCGTGCTTGCGGAATCGATATCGCCAAACACTAAGTTAACGAGGGGTGCGACGTTGTCGGCCACGACAATCTTTTTAAAGAAGCCGCGGATAACAAGATCAAAACCATCCAGCGTCTTCGCCGTGTTCATCTGCGGCGTATTGGCAAATTGCTTGAGCATGTTGCCCGCACGTTCTATAGGGCCGGCAACCAGCTGAGGAAAAAAGGCAACATACAGAGCAAAGTCTAGGAGCGAATCAGAGGCCTTGATCTGCTTTCGATATACGTCGATCGAATAGCTCATTGATTGGAACGTATAGAACGAAATACCAACGGGTAGCAGCACTTCAAAAGTCGGAGCGATGAATGAGCCTTCCGGTAGCCCCATCATCGCGGAGTCGATAAAGAAGTTGAAGTACTTAAAGAACCCGAGAATGCTAAGGTTGGTTACTACCGATGCACCCACTAACTGTTTGCGGAACCGTTGGTTCGATGATTTCTCAATAGCTCTGCCGATATAGAAATCCACCAGCGTGGAAATCAGAATCAGGATGACAAACGGCGGGCTCCAAAAGCCATAAAAGAAATAGCTTGCCAGCAGCATAAAGCTATTACGAATCCATCGCTCCTGCCCGCGAATAAACAGCCAGCTGCCAAAGATAACCGCAAAGAAAATCAGAAACTCTTTTGAGTCAAAAGTCATGTGTTTGCGCAGCCTTGCTCGTTAAGCATGTTCACAATACTTTCTCTAAGAGCAGGGCTTCCCGGCCCGATAGCGCGACGATAGTTCTGAAGTATGGCAATATTCACGTCAGCTGCCCGTTCCGGTGATGCGGCGCAATCTAAGGTTTTTAGCATATCGACCGCTGTTTTTTGACGATCCAGCAGCATGTTCAATACGAAACTCAGGTAGCGGGCGGAATCGAGATCTGCTTTATCAATAGCGATGGCAAGGTCGTCTAGTATGGGTTCAAGAAAAACCTCGGGTCTTGGGTCCCATTGCGCGCGCACCCTATAGTGGCCAAATGACAAATAGTTGTGAGCAGCTTTGAGATACGCGATGGCGCCAAGTGCCTTGTCATCGAAACCGGTGTAAGTATTGTAGCCATCAAAGTCAGGCAGCTTCTCCAGGTCTGCTGAAAAGTCGTTTTCTGGGAGGAGGCCTTGGTCGACAATGAGTTTAGCAACCTCGGTACCAAGCAAAAACTGTGATGCTCTGTTGGGATGAACTTCATCGTCGAGGAAGCGGTAGCCCACCAATCCTGACTCGCTGCGTTCTTCAAATAGGCCAGTCACATCAATAATCGGAAACCCGTTTGCTGCGGCAAAGTCACGGGTTGCCTGATGGAATACTGATGGTGGACGTTTCAGAACCAGGTCTCTATCGTTCGCTTTCCAGAGGTACTGGCGAGCCTTGTCAATATTGTTTTCGGCTAAATAGATTTTGCCCAGCTGGAAGTTTGCCTCTGCGATGCCATCATCAATGCTTAAAATTTCAAGATACCGATCTTTAGCAGTGGGCCCGGTATCGGCAAGTGCCGCAATTAACATGGCATTGAGTTTTTCTATCTGCTCGGGTGATGTGCCCACCTTCGCCATCGACCCATAGGGCAGAAAGTCAGCGATATTCTGTGGCGCCACCATAAAAATTGCGGGTATGTTTTTCTTTTTCAGAAAAGCGCCCAAACCTTCAAGATTGTACAGATAGTTTTCCAGACGGCTGTCGAGCCCTGCAGCGCGTTCTGCAGGCTCGGGCAAAATAGGCTGTGGTTTGGCACTAAAAAGCGCCAGCGGGTTGAAGGCATTGCTACTGGATGACAGCGTTGTCCACTTGGACTGAATTCCACTTTGAACTTCATACGCGGCTTCGGTATGAAAATAGGGGATGTCATTATCAAGATAGCTTGACCAGTTGCCTCGCTCTGCGGTCCATGTTTCGTTGCCACCGATTTGAATCACCAGCAGATCAGGCTCGAGCATTAATGATTCTTTTAGCATGCGGATAACGTCAGTGACGTTGTAGGCAGCCACGCCTAGATTGATGACTTCAATATCTTTAGATTCTGCTGAGGCGATACTATTAATGCCGTATTCGAGAACCCGGGAATAAGAACTTATGCTTTGTGGAGTCCATTGTTGTTGATAGTTCTGAAACACGACTTTGGCGGTGAGCCAGCCTTCGGTAATGGAGTCGCCAAGCGTTACTATTCTTAGGGTGTTTTCGGGCTTTTCTATAGGGATAGGCGTGTTGAAGCCTTTAGTGCGTTCTGCAGGTTCAAAGGGGCCGAACCCCCAAGTTACCGTGTTGTTTTCCCGTTTAATCAGGTAGCCCCGATAAACCTCCGGTATGAATTGTGCGGCTAAAAACTCAATTAACAGACCCGTGCATATGACCGCGACGAGCAACGAGCACAGATAACCAACAATTCTCAAAATGAACTCCCGCGAGTAGGCGCTTAACTCTACTATTAGTTAACGGCTAATTCTACCAACGGCGTCACAGCTTAGCTGCGGCCCAACCCCTAATGACAGGCTGGATATTAAGTGCTGAGACACATTGAACCTATGCAGCTGACGATTTAATGTCGACACCGATGCCAGAAAAAATTTGATTCGTTCCAGATCTATCAGGCGACGCACCTGCTTGCTGATGAAGCGAGATATCGCACCTTTGTGAGACCCAACATGGTCGAGTTTGTCGCTGTTCAGAACAGACTGTTTGAGGCGGTGGCGCATTTCCGCAGAATCCAATTTGCGATTCAACCCCAGATCTTTGCCTTGTGCCTTATTCAGTTGTCGCGTGTGAGCCGAGCACCGCTGCGTAGTTTTCCCACTGCAACGGCGCAAATTCATCTAAACATATTGATTTATATAATATTATATTGGACACGTCCGATCAGTTCTATGCCACGCTATAGTTTGGTCAGTGCATTGAATCAGTTGGGCTGTGAGTCGGCCCGATGTTGAATTTCGATGCATGTTGGCATTGTTTGGCTGGCTAAAAATGGACAGCGATGGGTTTTTCCACTGAAGCGGGAAGCTTTTGATTTATATCTAATCACTTATACATCATCGGGCACCCTGTATGAGCGGTAACCAATCAGTGGGTATCAAGTTCGGGCCGTGGTGGCTATCGCCCGGTATCCTTCGACGGCATGTTGTCGTGATGTTCATGGTGAATTGGATATCGATGATGTTGGTGCCGTTCATCAACTTTATTCAGCCGTTGGTTTTTCAGGGTCTGGAAGTGCCCCCTGATCAGCAAGGCACCTTAACCGCCAACCTCGGTTTGCTCAGCGATGTGATTGCGCTGGGTGTTATGGTTATTATCGGCGCGGTCAGTGACCGTACCGGCCGTCGCGTTATCGTAATGGTCGGGTTTTTATTGCTGATTGTTGGTCTTGGCTTGTATCCGCGTGCTGAAGGCATTGCCCAACTGTATTTATTCCGAGGCATTGTTGGTCTTGGTATGGGCGTCATTTCTACCGCTATGCTGACCGTAATTCAGGATTACCCACAGGATCGTTCACGCGGAAAATACACGGGTATGAACAGTGTATTCAGTGGGCTTGGGGTGATGGTGATGGCTGTAGGTATTATGCGGTTGCCGGAAATGTTTGTTGAGGGCGGGGCTACACAGAATGCAGCCGTTATAAACACCTTCTTGGTCTGCGTGGGTATCGGCATTTTTGCAGCGTTACTTGCACGATTCGGGTTGTCCGGCGCGTTGCCTGATCCTGATCATCGCACTGAAAGTGTATTCGGTGGTGTCAGCGATGCTATCGCTGAGGCCAGAAAAAACCCTCGCTTATTGTTGTCCTTTATTGCCGCATTTGCAGCGCGCGGTGACCTTGCTGTTGCAGGAACCTATTTCGCACTTTGGTTTATGTATATAGGTACTGCTCAGGGTATCGATAGCACCGAAGTAGCAACAATCAGCGGTCAGTATTTTGGGCTGCTTAATCTGGCCATTATGGTGTGGGCACCGATCTACGGGGTTATTATTGATAGGGTCAATCGCGTCACTGCCGTTACGCTAGGGCTCGCAACAGCCTCTGCCGGATACTTCCTTATGGGCAGCATCGATAACCCGTTTAATCCCGCCATCATTATTCCTGCCTGCATTCTTCTGGGCATGGGTGAAACCAGCGCTGTGGTGAGTTGTGGCTCATTGGTGGGCCAGGAAGCACCACCCCGTATCCGTGGCTCTGTCATAGGGTTTTATGCCCTCTGCGGCAGCTTCGGCATATTGTCGCTTAGCTTTATTTCGGGGCTCATATTTGACGCGTTTTCGCCCAATGCGCCGTTTATTTTTATGGGTGCCGTTAATCTGGTTATCGTTGTTATTGCACTGTATGTTCGTGTGCGCTACGGAAATCCCACAAACGCCGCAGCCACCTCGTAACCTTTTTCAGGAGTTAGCTATGTCAGCAGAAACCGGTGAACTGTTCGCCCGTAAGGACACGATGTTTGAAACGGATGAAAAGAAAAGTGCATTCATGAACGCATGGCTGGCGTACAAGGAGCTCACTGATGCACAGGACAAAGAGTTCGCTGCCAAGGAAGCTGAAATTGGCCATGCTGTGGCAAAACTGGTGGCTGAAATGTTGGGCAAAGATACGCCCATGATCGAAGGGCGTGAGGCCGAGTTTGGGCGGGTTTTAGGTAACAGCTTTCGCACCTTTCAAACCCTTGTGCCGTATCACCATCAAGGCAATGATGGACTGATAAAAGAGCAGCTTAAATGGTATGAATTTGCCATGCGTGAAGGCTTGGTTAAAAAGGTTATTGAGCACGATGTCGAGTCGATGCGGAATATTCTGGGCGAGCGTGGTGGCTGGGCCGCCAGTACCGGTCGTCTGGAACTTGCTCTTGATGCGCTTACCACACCGACTTGTTTCCGTGATCTTGTTCTGGGTGAAGGCTTTAAACTCACCCCTACCCGATTGGAATACAAATCGCCCTATGGGCGCGTGATTGCCAAGGGGCATCAGCGTGGTATCTGGACAAATCTTACTGAAGAGCGCATTCACAATATTTGGACAATTCCCAGATACAAAGGCTACGCCGACATTATGGGCGTGCATTTTGAGGTGTCACCATGGGATGAAGAAACCCGAATGATTTCGGTGGATGTTTCTGCTTTGAGTTAGACAAAACTATCTAGGAGATTACTTATGGGTGCTGCACAAGAGATGAAAGGCGAGCTTAAAACTCGAATGAAGGAGACAATGACAGAGGCGCAGATCGCCCGTGCGGATGCCATTATGAAGGGTTGGTTTGCATTCAATGACTACGCGCTGCTGATTGAACATCAGTGTGCCGAACATGCCGAAGTGATCGGCCGCAAGGCGGCAGACATGATTGCTGCTGAAGTGGGTCAGTCACGGGATCTTATCGATGGGAGAAATGCGGAGTTCGGGCGTATATTGGGCAACACTATTAGAACCTTTCAGATGACGTTGCCGTATCACCATCAGGGCAATGATGCGCTTATGAAAGAGCAGCTTAAGTGGATGGATTATGCGCAGCAGCTAGGTCGTACTGCTGAGATGGTGCAATTTGATGTCGACTCGATGAAGGAGATTTTTGAAGAGCGTCGCTACTGGATTGAGGAGACCGGTGATATCAGTCTGGCTCTCGATGCCGTAACAACGCCGACCTGTTTCCGTGATCTTACTGTAGCTGACGGCATAGAGTTCAATGCTGACCGCACCGAAATCTCATATGTTTCTCCCTATAAGCGCGTTCTTGAGAAGGGCTGGTTGCGAAATATTTGGACGGGTTTGACTGAGCAGCATATTCATGAGCAGTGGACCATTCCGCGTTTCGCTGGTTATCAGGAACACTTTCAGGTGCGCTTCGAAGTTGATCCATGGGACGAGACAACACGCTTAGTGCGGATTCGTGTGATGCCCCAGGTCGCCTAGTTCACTTTATTAAAAATCGGTCTGGCGCTGTGCTGCAATACATAGGATAGTGGGGCATTCGTTAAGAGCAGCTTTAGGAGTTTCCGACTATGAGGATGAGTGAATTGGCAGTAATGGTCCAGGCCTTGAAAGAAGAGGTTGAATCACAAGCGGTTTTTGACCAGACCGCGGCTGATTCTGTCCGCGTCCGAGTGCGGGAGCTGGCCGAGCGGGTTGAGAAAATGAGCGGTGCGCACGATGAGCCCATGACTGATCAGCTCACCCGTATTGCGGCAGAGTTTGAAGCAGAGCACCCAAAGACCGCGCGCCTATTGGAGCGCATGGCCGATACTTTATCGAAACTGGGCGTTTAGTTTGAACTGGCGAACTTTAGCAAATGCTCGCAGAGTATCAGCGATTGGTCTTCAACGATGTAGAAACTGGCCTCATTAATGAGTGCATGGGCTTGGCCCTTGCAGCCGGGTATCTGCTTGATCAATTCCTCGGGGCCCATTGCAGACCCCTCGAACTGCTTGCTGAATAGCGTTAATACAGGCTTTTTCCAGTTCGACAGTGCATCCCATGCCACCATATTTGCGGGCCGTGCCGGACTGTCATTTGATATTGGCAAGATCATTGGAAAGCGTCTTGGTCCCGTGCGATAGCTTTGGTCGGGGTAGGGCGCATCGTAGGCGGCAACAATTTCGGCCGGTAAGTTTTTAGTGGTGCCCTCCTGGACCATTTCTCCCTGTGGAAAAACCGGCAGCGATAATTGCACCTCACGCCATTTTATAAACCAAGCATGTCCGGCTGAAGGCTCTCCGGTGGGCAGCTGTGTGTTCAGTAATACCAGCT
The DNA here is from genome assembly GCA_029245525.1 of Gammaproteobacteria bacterium. Taxonomy (GTDB): domain Bacteria; phylum Pseudomonadota; class Gammaproteobacteria; order Steroidobacterales; genus JABIQA01. Next base: position 11,073 of record JAQWPD010000122.1, read on the forward strand.
TGCTGAAGGTTTCCGGATTTTCTGCAGCGATTCGCAGACCGAAGAAACCACCCCAGTCGAACATAAAACCAATAGCATTGCTGATATTGAGCTGCTGCAGAAACGACGTATTCCATTCGATATGGCGATTGAATTCGTAGTCTTCTTCTTGCAGCAGTTTGTCCGAGCGACCAAAGCCGATGTAGTCGGGTGCAATAACGCGGTAGCCTGCTGCAACCAGAACAGTAACCATGTGCCGATACATGTAGACCCATGCCCCTTGTGACGGATACAGCACAATGACCTGTGCATCCCGCGGCCCTTCGTCGATGAAATGCATGCGCAGCTTGCCGTAGCGCTCATCCGCTACGTGCAGGTAATGAGCCGGAAAAGAATAGTCGGGCAGGTTGCTGAAATATTCATCGGGTGTGCGTAAGGCTTGCATCGGTATTACTCCAATAACGGCGCTAGGGTATGAAGTTAGTATTGTTTGGGGAGCGGTTTAAGTTGTCGCAAGTACTCTGTAATTGCCGCCCGGTCTTCATCCGTCAGTAGTGCAGTATTTTCATCAACTACTGCACTCATTTCGCCACCTGCGAAATCGCCATTGGGCAGCATGCCGATTTCAAAAAATAAGTCCAGATCAGCGCGACGCCAATCTTTAAGACCATCCTCGTGCGGCGTGAGATTAGGTGCGGCCTTCGCCTCACCAAACCCTGGAGCACCAGCAAGTTCTAAGCTTGCTTCTGTCCCACCTAGCGCACTGCGTGGAGTATGACATTCACCACAGTGACCCAGGTGCCGCACCAAGTATGCGCCTCGGTTCCATTGCTCAGTTTGACTGCTGTCTTTGGCAAAGCGGGAATCATCAAAATACAGCCATTTCCATAAAACCAGCGGCATGCGCGAAGACGCATACCACACCAGATCGTGTTCACGGTTGGCGGCGGTTACCGGCTGCAGTGAATTGAGGTAAGCCTTTATATCAAGCAGATCGCTGCGACTCATCCCTGAGTATGAAGGGTAGGGAAATGCAGGGTAGTAGTGCTCTCCTTCCGGGCTCAACCCCTCCTGAAACGCGGAGACAAATTCGTCGTCCGTCCACCCACCGATTCCTGTTTCATTATCCGGCGTAATGTTGGGGGTATAAAATGTACCGAAGGGGGACTCAAGTGAACGCCCGCCCGCCATTGGCTGGCCGTCTTCGGCAGTGTGGCATGCAACGCACCCGCCTGCATTGGTTAGATATTCACCGTGACTGGCATCAGCCGCATTGGCCGTTGTCCCAAATACGACAACGCTTAGATTAAGCAGCAGGTATTTATGCCAATCAGCACTCGGCGCTATTCGCATGATCAGATTTAATCGTCTTCGCGAAACTTATCATGGCAGGTTTTGCATGAGGTACCAACCGCCTTAAAGGCTTTACCCATAGCTGCGCGGTCGCCTGATTCGGCAGCTCTGGCCAGCTCTGCAGTGGCAGCGGTGGCATCTTGCGAGTACTTTTGGTAAGTGTCCATTTCAGTCCAGATCAGCGGCAAGGCATCGCCACCTTCCGAGCCAGCAGGTACCAGGTCGCCTATTAGTGTGCTTGAAATGGCGAGAGCGCGGGTATTGGCAATTAAATGTTTGTCCTTGGAGCTGGGCTCGACTTTGCCTAGATAGACAGCAATAAAGCCGCCAAAACTGCTGGCCACAGCTTCCATAACAGTCTCGCGATATTTTGCAGCATCACTAAGTTCAGTATCATCATCCGCGACGATGCTGTGTATTGGCGCGAGTAAAACGACAGCCGCTACTGCGGCAAAAAACGTACGGTTCATAGACTTTGCTCCTAAGGCATTTTCAATGCTTTGAATTTGTTAATTGATTATTTCATTTTCACTGATAATTTCAAAAGTCTCGTGGCGTTCATCCGGCAGGTCTAGGGTACCATCAAGAAATGCGCGGACATCAGCTCCGGTGATTTCGCCGGCCTCCTGCACGGCCATATGCCCGACATCAGGGTAGGTCTTAAGTTGAACGGATTGAGCACCGCTTAGCAGCTCAACGAACTCGGGTGCTTGCTCAACTTTTGCCTGAGGGTTTGCCTCGCCCCAAAGGATCAGTACCTGCGCACGGACTGCAGCAACTACCTCTTCTAGGCCCTCATATTCGTATTGGCGCAGCCGCTCGAGCTCGGCCTCGCGCTGACCCTCACGCATCCACATATCATACCAGCGGTCGACCAGTTCTTCCGGTAGCTCGGTGGTTTTCCCCCATGCGGATGAGAGCATGTATTTTGGAATAGCGCGCGGCAGAATATAGGCGAGCACTTGGGCGGAGTCGCCCGGTTTTCCGCGACTCTTCATTTGCTCTTTGCCTTCCAGTGAGCCCGGGCTGAGGAGAATGAGTTTGTTGACCCGTTCGGGATGTCGGCTTGCGTAGTAAAGTGCGACAGTGCCGCCCAGTGACGTACCAGCAATAGACAGTGTTTCCAGTCCCAGTGCATCAATAAAACGCTCCGCTAGGTACACGGTGCGCTCCACACTGTAGTTGCCGCTGGGGTCCGGTCCAGTAAGACCATGGCTGGTCATATCAAAACGAATAACGCGATAGCTGTCTTTGAGTGCTTCGACCCAAGGCTCCCAGCCAAGTAGACTGGCGAAATGAGCGTGGACAAGCACAATTGCTGGGCCTTCGCCTTCATCTCGGTAATGAATTCTCACCCCATCAATATTCATGAAGCGTGATGCGTTGTTGGCGTATTTGGCCTCTAGCTCTGTTGCGGGTATGTCGCGGTAAGCCCACAAAGCAATCAGCAGCGCCACCAGTGAAAGTGCAAGCAGCGTACCCAACGTGTAACCGATGTAGCGTAATACTTTCATGCGATGGCCTCTTAATGTGTCGCGTCATCATACGCGAGTCCCTAGCGTTACTGTATACGCAGAGTTGTGAGTTAACAGACTTATTGTGCTGTTGATCAGCCGACGGCACTTTTATTGACATGTTGTCGGCAAGTTGAGTATAAATACACTTTGCAATACTGTTCGGTGGAGTGTGTATGTTTCTGGCATGGCGTGACCTGCTCTTTGCGAAAGGCCGCTTTTTGCTCATGAGCATGATCATTGCGCTCGTCGCATTTCTTATGACCTTGCTCAGCGGATTGGCATCCGGCCTGATAAAAAATAATATTTCCGGGTTGATGGCGCTGGATGTAACAAACCTTGCATTTGAGTACAACGACCGACCCAACTATCGCAACAGCATGGTTGAACGTGAGATGTGGGAGGGCTGGCGCAATGCAGAGGGCGTAGTGGCAGCAGAACCTCTGGGTCATACTATGTTTACTGCGCGCACCCCCGAAGATCTGCCGCTGGATGATGTTGTGTTATGGGGCGTTGAGCCTGGTGGTTTTCTTGAGCCCGACGTGCTTTTGGGTGAATCGCTCAAGGGTCCAGATGACGGCGTTATTATTTCCGCACTGCTGGCTAATAAGCATGGCGTAAAATTAGGCGATGTAATTGTGCTCGACCGGGTCCTTACTAAGCTCACTGTTATTGGGATCACCAGCGAACAAAATATAGGTCATGTGCCGGTGATCTACACTCCGATACGCAAGTGGCAGGAAGCCACTTATGGTCCCCCCGGTGGGCCGCCGCCCGGTGAGGTTCTCCCCGATATCCTTTTTGACTATGCCAGTGTTATTGCGCTCCAGCTTGCTCCGGATACCGATATAGAAACTGTCGATATAGCGTGGGGTACCGTGACGATGGATAAGCAGTCGGCTTATGAGGCATCTTCGGGCTACAAAGAGGAAGTGCAAACCGTGAAAATGATTCAGGGCTTTATGGTAGTGATATCTGCATTGGTTATCGGCGCATTTTTCACTATCTGGACAATTCAACGGACGCAGGAAATAGGTCTGGTCAAAGCGCTGGGTGGCTCTAATGCTTATTTGCTGCGAGACACTATGGGGCAGGCTCTCATCCTTATGATACTGGCAGTTGGCGTAGGGACATTCTTGGCTGTTTGGCTGGGGCTCTCGTTTGAGCAATCGGGTAAACCGTTTATGTTGGTCAAAGACAATATTGCCGGATCTTCGGGATTGCTTATAGTGGCGGGTTTAATTGGCAGCATGGTATCTGTGCGGCTGATTACGCGTATCGATCCAATTATTGCGCTCGGTCGTACCCGCTAGGAGAATACCATGGGGCTGCAGGTTAAAGACGTGGTGTTGGAACTTGGTGATGGTGATGCCCAAATTACCGCACTCGATCACGTGAGTTTTGGTGTCGGCGCGGGTGAATTGCTCGCTGTATTGGGCCCCTCCGGTGCTGGCAAATCAAGTTTGCTCGCGGTTTGTGGTGGCTTGAGGCATCCAACGTCAGGAACAGTCGTGATCGGGGGTAAGCCGCTTATGGCAATGAATGACAGTCAGCTAACCCGCTTACGACTGCAGTCGATTGGCTTTGTGTTTCAGCAATCGAACCTTATTTCTTCGTTAACCTCGCTTGATCAACTGCTGCTCATGGTTCACCTGGCGGGTCGCAGGCCCAGGAAGGCCGATCGTGATCACGCTATGGCGCTGCTGAACTCAGTTGATATGGGGCATCGGGCAAATCGTCTGCCGGATCAGTTGTCAGGTGGTGAGCGTCAGCGCATCGGTATCGCCCGGGCATTAATGACCAAGCCCTCCCTACTGCTTGTGGATGAGCCCACATCAATGCTAGACCAGGTGCGCGGTCATCAGATTGTGGCGCTGCTCAATGAGCAATGTCATCAGCACCAGGTAGCGGCGGTTATGGTTACCCATGATGTCTCGATGCTTGATGCCGCCGATCGCAGTCTGCACATTGTCGATGGTCGCATACAGGAAGTAGCAGTTAGTGCCACGAATTGAAGCGGAAAGCGTTGCCGAGCACATAAGGCGGCAGACAGAACGACTGTTGGATGTCTCAATCCTGCTGTTTAAAACAAAGGGCTATCGCGCAACCGATATGAGCGTGATTGCAGCCGAGATGGGTTTGGCACGCAGTTCGCTGTATCGCTACTATCCGAATAAAGACCATATTTTATTGGCGTGTATATCACGTGATATGCGCCCTCTGCTTGACGCTTTTGCAGCCCTAAACGAACAGCACATTGACCCCAAGGAGCGGGTGGTTGCCTGGCTGAACCTGCAGATTGATTCGGCCATAAGTCCAGACAGCGCAAGCATGGCATTAATGAGAGAGTCGCGTTACGCAGACAGTGAGTTGCAAGCGGACATAATGGCACTGCATCAACAGCCTAGGCGAGTGCTTGAGCAAGCACTGGGTGAGTTTGACCACCTTAGTGCGAGTGAGGCTGCGTTGCTGACCAAAATGATTGCCGGTATGACCCATGAGGTGGTGATGCACCTAATGGGTCAAGATTCTTGTGACCGGCAGAGTGACAGTGAGGTGCGATCCTCACTGCGCAAAGCCGCAGAGCGGATTATTGGCGCGAAAGAAAAAAGGAATTAGGCCTTCATTTTAGTGATGCTCGCTAATAGGCGAAGCGAGGAGTGGATATGAAACTATTTTTCCGAAGTGTTCGGTTAAAGTTTATTTGGCTTTTGGTTTTTAGCCTCCCTATTGCGGGAGTTCATGCGCAAGATATGCATCATCATATGCACAGTGATATTCCGGTCATGGACGCCACCGGCAAACGAAACCCCCCAGAAATGGACCATTCTCTGACGTCCGAGCAGCTGGCAGACTTGCGCGAAAAGATATCGTTGTATCGCGCTATGACTGACCGTGAAGCCGAGTTGAATATGGCAATGATGCGCCCGAACTACGAGTGGTATGTCAGCGATTCAGATGTAAGTGGTGATTTTGGTGTGCTGGTATTAGCTCACGGCGTTGGTGAAAACAGTGATCGTATATTTCATAACACCCTAAGACCGATGTCGGCGGAGCAGCCTACCGCCATTTCCTTCGGGATGGCAATGATGACGTCATCACACATTCAGTCGGCAGTTGATGATCTCAGCAATGCCGGTGCAGAGACTGTCGTTCTGGTGCCAACGGCAATGACTCAATATAACTCCCTAACGCGGCAGTGGGAATATGTATTTGGTTTGCGCGAAGAGTCTTCTTACCTGGATGTTCCGCGCGTGAGCACCAACGCCAATATATTGATGACCGCACATTTTGATGCGCATCCGCTCATTACGGAAATTCTTATTGATTATATTAATGAGCAGAGCAGCGACCCTGCCAAAGAAACCATTATTCTAGTGGGGCATGGCCCGGAAGAGATTGAGGATAATGTGCTTGACCTTGCTGTGTTGCAGCCACACGTTGACCGGATAAAAGCACAGGGTGGTTTTGCCGATGTGAAAATTATAAATCTGCAGGATGACGCTTACCCACCAATCCGTGCGGGTAATGTGAAGAAACTTCGCCGTTGGGTAACCGGCGCGCAGCGTCAGGGAAAAAATGTAATTGTTGCCGTTGTGACTTCAGCGAGTTTCGGTGTGCAGCAAAAAATAATAGAAGACCTGCGTGGCCTGAATTATCGTTTTGCCGACAAGGGCTTGGCTGAACACCCCAACTATCAGAAATGGATTGTCGCCGTGGTGAACGAGCGTTTGGCAGCCGAAGTCGAGGCTGAGCAGGCAGGGTTAGCCCGTTAGTTTGCGCTTAATTGTTATTGCAATACCTGCAATAACAATTACAGCGGTGGTTATCTGAGCGACCGTTGTGGCGGCGAGTTTTGTCTGCTTCATGATCACTGCCGTATCTGCGGCAGCGCTCAGTTCCGCTGGAAATGCTGCTATCGTTATAAGCAACATGATGTTTTCAAGCCAGTCGAAAAGAGCAGGGATCAGTAATAGCACAAACAGATGCCGCCGCAGCGCATATTCATACCAGCCGGGCAGGTTGTGGCGGAGAACATAGGCCCAGATGGTTGCCAGAAAAAGTCCTGCAAACAATGGGAAGAAGTAATCGATAGTGGTAAATACATAATACAGGCCGAATGCCTTATCGCTGTAGTTGGCGAGCTGCATGAAGATCTGGTCGCTGTGTAGCGAATTTTGCAGATCGAACGGTTTAGCCCCATTGGCGTAGGGTTTAAATTTTTCTCCGATAAAGAGCAGTGCTTGTAGGCTGCCAAAAAAGCCGGCAAATAATAATGCAAACTTCCACGGAGAAGATGAGCAGCGGATAATGAACTGGTTAATGGGCTTTAACATGCCATGTTGCTCCCAAAGTCAGCAGCGCGAATTACGCCGCAGGGGGAGAGAAGTGTCGCCGTATCCTGCCGCATATCTAAAATTAGAGCAAGGTTGATGCGATGGCGCGATTCTGCGTTGCCAGACCGATGCAAGCTGCTATGCTCAGTGTCGGGTAAAGCGAGGGTATTAATAATGAGAATTGTAGGAAGGTTGTGCAGCCAGTTGGTTTTTGTTTCGTTCGTGTTGGTGTGTGGCTTTGCGGTTGCTGAAGACACGCCTAACCCGCATGCGGGACATGCAATGGGTGGTGTTCAGATGGATGAGCAGGGTCGGCGTCTTTACGGTCAAGGTCATAAGGTTACCGATGCGGCTGCCGATGAACTGCGGGGCCGGATTGACCAGTTTGCCGGCGCCGATACGGCCATGATCCAGCAGGTAATGGATCGTATGGGTTCCAATTATGAGTGGTATATCAGTGATCTGCAGTTGCGTGGTGATACCGGTGTGTTAATTCTGGCGCATGGATTTCGAGCAGCCGGTGACGATATTTTTCGCCAACGTCTCGCGCCTTTGGCCGACCAGGATCCGACCGCGCTTGCTATGGGCATGAGCATGATGATGTCCGAGCATATCCAGTTGGCAATTAATGACCTCGAGGCAGCCGGAGCTAAACGGATTGTGGTGGTTCCAGTGGTTAGCAACCGTTATAACAGCCTGATGCGCCAGTGGGAGTATATTTTTGGTTTAAATGATGAGCCCGCGTATATGGCTGTGCCTCGCGTCCAGAGCAATGTTGAGATGTTCCTGACGAGTCCTCCCGGGGATGCCCCGTTAATAGCAGCAACGCTAGCGGACTATGCTCGTGAAATTAGCACCACACCGGACAATGAGTTTTTACTGTTGGTGGCACACGGTCCCGAATCTGCTGCCGACAATGAGATTGTGCTGGAAATGCTCAACAATCTTGTTGGCCAGGTGCAGGAAACCGTTGGTTTTGCTGCAGTAGGGGTTGTCTCACTTCAGGACGATTCGCCGAAAGCAGTTCGTGCAGCGAATGTCGCGGCAATGCGCAAGCTGATTGAGCAGGCAGAGGCCGATGGCTATCAGGTTTTGGTGGTCACCAACCTACTGAGTGCGCGCGCTGTGCAGAGGGAGTTAAGGCGAGATCTACGTGGCCTTAATTACACATTTAACGCGAAAGGTATTGTTCAGCACGATAATTTTATCCGCTGGATAGAAACATCAGTTGCGGACACGCTTGAGCTGAACTCGCAGTCGTCGCCTTAGCCTTCCTGTTGCTGGCTGGCAGCTGCCTCCTGTTGAGCAAGAATATTGTCAGCGATTTCTTTGGCTAACTCGGAAATAAGATCGCTAAGAGCTGCTGCTTGTGAAGAATAGCTGCTTGATGCTACCGGCTGGGTAAGCACTGTGCGCTTGGCCAGAACGGTCACGCTTGGCTGAGGTGTAACAAGGTTCCACTGTGCCGTGAGCGTAGCAGTGTCGTTTGCATCTACGTCGAAGCGCGTGATTGTGACGAGAACCTGATAATCAAACCGTTCAATCGCATCATTGCCGACCCCGAATTCATGCACCCAATTGCTGCTAAGAGTATCGCTTAGATTTGTAGTGAGAATCCGACCAATGCTTTGTTCTAGTGGCTCGACCCAGCGATCAAATTCAGCCACCTCTACCTGATAATCATCTTGCCGGGTGACTATATTGGGCTGTTGGAGGTAGCGTGCAATATACAGCGGGCCTACTCGCACACTTAGCGTGCTGGATGACGAGTTATCAGTCTGGCTAAGCCGTTCTTCCAATTGATAGTAGCGAGTAGGTGGGGATGACCCACAAGCTGTAACCAGTGCGAGCCCGATAGTGAGGGCAAGTAATTTTCCGCAGGTCTGAAATGTTTTTTCAGTCATGGACGTCTACCTATTTTTTTTTGCCGAAAAGCAGGGATTCGGGATGCTGTTCAAGATAATCAGCCAAGACTCTGATAGATCGTGCAGCGCCCGAGACTTCGGTGAGCGCTTCAGATAGCTGCACTGACAATACCGACTGACCATCCACCTGACTTTTAGCCGCAGCCAGAAATTGCTCTGCCTGATCGAGCGTATCTGCAAGGCCTTTAGCAGCGGGGACTAAGCTGTCGTCCAGATTCTGAATCAGTGTCTGTGCGCTATTAATAGCCTCATGCAGGTCTCTGGTTGTGTCGCTTAAATCCTGAGGTAATGCCTGCATGCCCTCGCTATTCACTATAGTGTTAATGCCTGAAATCGCACTCCGCAGCTCCTGCGAGTTGGCGAGTTGATCCACGCCGCTAAGAATACTGGTTAGCTTCTCGCTTATCGCTTTAATGTCGACATCGCGCTTAAGTTCAGACAAGAACATTTCTGCATCTTCGATGGCTTGGGTTATGCCGGAGGTTACGCTGGGGATTTCTGGGTACGGGATGGTCTCATTGTAAAATACAGCTTCGGTATTGGGTTTGAATTCCAGTTCGACACTGAGCTGTCCGGTGACAAAGCTCTCGGAGTCTAGTTGCGCTCGCAGACCGTTTCGAATCCAACTATCTATTGCAATGCCGCCATCTTCTTTAGTGTACATACCAACCACACCTGAGCCTTTTTTGAAGCGGAACTTTTTGGGGTCTATTTGGTATGTGACTGATATGAGTGTTTGCTGATTGTTGGCTGATGCGAATAGACTGATATCGGTTACATAGCCTATGTTTACACCGCGAAACATGACATTAGAGCCAACTCGCAGACCCTTAGCCGAACTATTAAAGTAGCTAACGAAGGTTGCTTTGCTCTTAAACAGCTGACCGCCGCCAAACAACATGACGGAAACAGCCAGCAGCACAATGGCGCCCAGGACAAAGCCGCCAATTAATGCGGGTTTCGCTTTCTTGCTCATGTGGATTCATTTCCTCTGAGGCTGTTATTTTGCAACGCTATTGTCATAGGGCCTTGCCCTTGTCGGACAGTTCGTTCGGCTCACCCCGTAGCAGGAAGTTTCTCACATCCGGTATCGGTGAGGTATCCCGCAGTTCTACCGGGTTGCCAGTGGTCAGTTGAGTGTGAGTTGCTGCATCCAGAAAGACCGAATTATCGCCGATACTGAACATGCTGGCCAATTCATGGGTAACTATAACAATAGTGGTTTTCAAGCTGTCACGGAGCTCCAGAATCAAGTCATCCAGTAGCTTTGCGCTGATCGGGTCGAGTCCTGCGGAGGGTTCATCGAAGAACAGTATTTCCGGATCCAGAGCCATTGCACGTGCCAGGCCTGCCCGCTTGTTCATGCCGCCAGAGATTTCACTCGGATAATAGTCATCAAAGCCCGCCAGGCCAACCAGCGATAATTTGTATGAGCAGAGTTCCGCGATGTCTTTTTCGCCAAGTGTTGTGTATAGGCTGAGAGGCAGGGCTATATTCTCTGCAAGAGTCATAGAACTCCACAAGGCACCACTTTGAAACAGAGTGCCGAACTTTCGCTTCATGGTCAGTCGATCATCGTCATCAGAGCCCCAGAAGTCTTCACCGTCAAAACTCACGGCTCCGGCACTTGGCTCTTTTAGACCAATAAGGCATTTAAGCAGCGTACTTTTACCGCACCCGCTGCCGCCCATGATGATAAAAATATCGCCATGGTTAACGGTGAAGTTCAGGTTTTGCTGGATGATAAAGTCGCCATAGGCCATCGTCATGTTGCTAACGGTTATATGTGGTTTGGCTGAGTGTTGTTCGTTCATCATATTCCGATATTGATGTAGATGACGGTGAGCACCGCCGCACTGACTACAATCATGACTATACCCATGACCACCGCGTTGGTCGTAGCCTGCCCGACAGCCATGGCGTTGTTGCCGCAATTCAGACCTTGAAGACAGCCCGCAATGCCAATGAGGCTGCCATAAACGACGGCCTTGAACAGACCGCCGAACAATGTGCTTAGGGAGAGAGCCGACTGCGTTTCGACCAGGTATTGCATGGCGCTGACATCGAGCATGCTCATACCAACGGCAAGTCCGCCAAGAATACCGATTAAGCTGCTGTACATAGTAAGCAGGGGCATCATGATGATTAATGCAATGACCCGCGGCAGCGCAAGAAAGTCGATGGGGTTAATACCCAGCGTCGTCAATGCATCGATTTCTTCATTGACCTTCATCGTGCCAATTTGCGCCGCATAGGCCGCGCCGGTGCGACCGGCCATTATGATGGCAGTCATAATCGGCGCCATCTCGCGAACCATTGCTACTGCGACCAGATCGGCCGTGTAGATGCCAGCCCCGAATGCTTTCAGCTGAAAGATACCCACAAAGGCAAAGATCATGCCGATAAGAAAGCTGATAAGCCCGACAATGGGGAGAGCCTCCGCACCGGCCTCTTGGATAACGACGGCCAGATCTGATTTCCGGTAGTTTGCCTTGCCTTTGATAAGGCGTCCGAAAGATAAAACCAGTTCGCCGATGAACGCGGTGATTTCAACGCAGCTGCCCCATATATCGAGGGTCGCATTACCGAGCCTGGTTATCAGAGACTCGTGCCGAGCAGATTTTCGTGCCCCTTTGCGTTCTTCAACGGCCAGTGCCAAATGCAGCAGACCGCGCGCCCCATCGGGAAGTCCGTCCAGATTTACCGACAGCTGATATTGTTTAGCCTGCTGATGGATCGCGCAGAGCGCGATAAGCAGAGCGCTGTCCCAGTCATTCAGATTGTCTGAGTTAAAGCTGATAGCAGCACCTTCGGTGCCGAACTCTCCGAGCAGTTCGTCAATTTCGGGGCGTTTAGCGCTTATCACCCAGTCGCCGGAAAACACCAGCATCGCCTGGCCGGCGGTTGACCTGTCAACAGTGAGAGTCGCGGATGTTGTCATAATGCCTAGTATGCCGATGTCATCTTGAAACCCATAATTTGGGAACTATTCAGAAATCAAAGTACCACACTGTGGGCTTGAATCTGTGCAGATTTTTCAAATTTGACCCCCAGTCCATGATCGCAGGATTCTTCGCTAATTTTGCTGTAATAGCCGCTAGGATCATGGCAGAATCCGCATTTGGTACAACTGAACTAATTGGATGATGGGAGGAATAAAGTGGGAAGCTATATAACCAAGATCTTCGGTGCCTCGCCTGTAGCGCCGATTCAGGAGCACATGGAGATCTGCTATAAGGCTGCCAAGGAGTTGGTGACATTCTTCGAGTATGTTAACGGTGACAACTGGGAGAAGGTACGCGAGTCCCGCGAGAAAATCGTTCGCTTAGAGAATGAGGCCGATGAGGCGAAGAAACAGATTCGCATGCAGCTGTCCCAGGCATTATTTATGCCTGTAGCCCGCGCTGACCTGCTCGATCTTGTCTTGGTTCAGGATAAAATACCGAATCTTGCACGTGATGTCTCGGGCTTGGTAATTGGTCGACAGCTGGCTATTCCCGATGTGCTCCAAGAACGTTTCCTCACGTTCGTCTCGCGTAATGTTGATGCCGCTAAGGGTGCGCGCAAAACAATCCGTGAGCTTGATGAATTATATGAAACTGGCTTCCGTGGTACAGAGGTCGACTTGGTTCGGCGGCTCATTAGTGAGCTTGATCAAATCGAAAATGAAACTGATGCCCTACAGGCAGAGTTGCGGCGAATTCTTTTCAGTATAGAGAAAGACCTATCCCCGATCGATGTGATGTTCCTTTATAAGGTTATCGAATCGATTGGCGACATTGGCGATATGGCAGAACGTATCGGCCGACGCCTTGAACTTTTGATGAATCACTGAGTAATTTTCATGGAACATGCAACAATTTATTTAATATTGGCGGGTGTCTTCGGACTCTTTATGGCATGGGGCATTGGTGCTAATGATGTAGCCAATGCGATGGCAACGTCGATAGGTGCGAAAGCGCTCACTATCAAGCAGGCAATCGTTATCGCCGCAATTTTCGAATTTGCTGGTGCCGTTCTAGCTGGAGGCGAGGTGACCTCGACCATCCGCAAAGGGATGGTCGATTCGAGCGCGTTTATTGGTGAGCCCGAGCTTTTGGTTTACGGTATGTTGGCGGCATTGCTTGCTGCCGGTACCTGGTTATTTATTGCATCCCGCAAGGGTTGGCCAGTATCGACAACACATTCTATCGTTGGCGCTATAGTTGGCTTCGCTGCCGTAGGGCTGGGCGTTGATGCAGTGAAGTGGGACAAGGTGGGCGCTATTGTTGCTAGCTGGGTAATTTCGCCGCTCAGTGCAGGTATCTTCGCATTTCTTATTTTTACGTCGATTCAGAAGCTTATTCTGGAACAGAAAGACCCGTTTGCCCGCGCTCAGAAATATGCGCCGATCTATATATTTCTCACGGTCTTCCTGATCTGTCTGGTGACTTTATTTAAGGGATTGAAACATGTTGGTTTTGAGCTCACCACGTTTCAGGCTTACTTAGGTTCTGCAGTTTTAGCCGTCATTATTGCTGGTATAGGTCGGTTCTTTGTTCAGCGCATTACCGTTGATGAAAAAGCCGAAAAGAAGTTTCACTATGCGACTGTGGAAAAAGTATTTGCGGTATTGATGGTGATCACGGCAAGCGCGATGGCATTTGCGCATGGTTCTAATGATGTGGCCAATGCTATTGGCCCGGTAGCCGCCATTGTTAGTGTGGCTCAGAGCGGGCAGGTGTTGCAGAGTGCACCGCTGCCGATCTGGATTCTGATGTTGGGTGGCGTCGGTATTGTGATCGGCCTGGCAACCTACGGTCGCAGAGTTATTGCAACTGTTGGTAGTCACATTACAGCGCTCACGCCGAGTCGTGGTTTTTCTGCCGAGCTCGCCGCAGCATTCACGATTGTGGTGGCTTCAGGAACTGGTATGCCGGTATCGACCACTCATGTTTTGGTTGGTGCTGTTTTAGGGGTTGGTATGGCACGCGGTATTAGCGCAATTAATCTTGGTGTGGTTGGCCGGATTTTTCTTTCTTGGGTTATTACCGTTCCGGCTGGTGCGTGTTTATCGATTGTGTTCTTCTTCATCCTTAAGGCTGTTTTGTCTTAGACGTTGCCGGCTAAGCAGGCTGACAGACCAGATAAAAAAAGGGGCGAGCATTTCTGCTCACCCCTTTTTAATTGCTTCTGTTTACTGCTTAGCTAGCAGGAATCCAGTCGCCGCCCTGGAATCCACAACCAATTTCCAGGCCGTCAGCGTCGCCACTTAAGTAGTGGACTTTGCTGGTACCGACATCGCATGTTCCAACCAGCTTGTCAGTAGCGCATGCGCCGTCGCTATGCGTTGCATTAGCGTTGTCGTCGGTTTCACCCAAGCTGGCACAAGAGTCAGCACCAACAGGTTCCTGACAAACATCAAAAGGACCGGCAAACATGTTTTCTTGTACAAAGGTACATGCGCCTTCGCCAGTAATTTCTGGGCCACCAGTATGGGCGCCGGCCATTGCTACGTTGATACTGGCCATCGCCAGCAGTGCTGCACCAAGAATTCGAATAGATTTCATAATTTAAGTCTCACTCGCTTATGTTGTTGTTAATGTACAAACGGATAATAACAAAGTCGGTTGACCCCGTAAGTGTCCTGATTTAAACACATCTGACGTTGGGCGCAAGGTGGACAGCGATAAACGGCGTTGAATTGGCTCGGAGGCTGTGGCAACGATGTATCGGCTCGGCAGTCGGGCATCCACGCAACGGGCGCTTGTGCTTTTTAGAGTATGTCTAATTCGCTCTTTGGTCTTATGCGGCGCCATGGTTTTGGCCGCCTGCCAGCGCGCGATAACCCGATCGGAGTCGCCGACTGCGGGCTTTGTGGCGGAGCTACCAGCCTTGTTTATTATGGGTTCCAGCCGCGGTATCGGTCTGCTATTTGCGCAATATTACGCTCGGGCTGGGTGGAACGCCATCGCCAGCGGATATGGCAATTGACGTATTGATTCACAATGTCGCAATACCGGGCAATTTGGAGAAGCAACGTTTTGGCTTCTCCGATAAAACATTTTCGTCAACTTCAGTCCACTCAGCCTTCGAGTGACCGATAGTTTCTGCGCTCAAAACGCGGCGTGCAGATACAGTGAAAGATAAGATCTACGCTGCCCGGATTGTGTATCCGTTGTTTTTTTCCCGCAGGAATCAGCAGGTGATCGCCGGCATTTAAAGTAATCGCGGGTTCATCGCCGACTTCAGCGATGCCGGTACCGCTGATAACGATGTAGCGCTCGATGGTTGCGACTACAGCATGCCAAGCCGTTGTAATCCCCGGCTCCACTCTTGCGCGAGCCAGCGAAACCCCTGGGTCAGTAGCTGTGTTGTGCAGTTCTAAAATATGACAGCGTTCGTCGGTGAAATATTCTCGTGGGTCCACGCTGTTATTTTGGAGTTTCGTCATGGATGTTTGCTTCGGGTCAGTTTCCGGCGATAGTTTTGGCTATTTCTTGCAATGAGTGTACCGGTTCGCTGCATTGAGGTCCTCGGCAAATGTAAGCCACCGTTTGTTCGTGAGCCACTTTTGCATGCAGTGGTTCAGGCAGTGATGCGTTGGTAGGAATCGCAAAGCAGAGCCTGCCCGGACTGTACACCTGCTGAATGGAATGACGCCAGTCTTCTGCCTCATCACCACGTATAACAATGACTTCAGCAGGGTTAAGGTACTCATCCAGTGCGGTAATCAATGTCGCGTGGCCGTGCGGGAACTCCTGCATGGATGCCCACCCGGCCCGCAATATTCTTTCTGCAGCATGCAGATACTGTGGCTCGGCTAACAGTTGACCCAGCCGATTTAACGCAAGGGCTGCAACACCATTGCCCGATGGCATCGAGTCATCACTGAATGATTTGGGTCGGTAGAGCAGTTTTTCATGAGTGTTTGCAGTATAGAAAAGCCCACCATTTTCAGCGTCTTCAAATTGTTCCAGCAATTCATTGGCGAGCCATATAGCGAGTTTTAAATGCTCATCATCCCAGCGGTACTGCAACAGTTCGAGCACTGCATCCAGCAGAAACGCGTAGTCATCCAGATAAGCATTAAAGCTGACCTGCCCATTAATATGACAGGCATGCAACTGGTGATTCACAATCATTTGTTGGCGAATGAAGTCCACTGTGTTGGCGGCAGCCGCAGCAAGTTCGGGTCGGTCTAAGGCACCACTGGCAATTGCCAACCCTCTTATTATTAGGGCGTTCCACGACGTGAGGATTTTTTTATCCCTACCAGGGAGCTCACGCTGATCACGTGCCCGGCGTATTTTTTGTTGAGCGCTATCGAGCAGGCTTTTTAATTTCGACTTGGTAAAGCCGGTAGGCTCCCCAAGTTCATCCAATGATAAACGATTGGTCAGATGCCAGCGATCCTCAAAATTTGCCGGTTCGCGTAATCCATAGAGATGCTCAACAGCAGCATACTCATCAGCGTCGAGCACAGAGACAAGCTCATCCGGAGTCCACAAATAGAAGCATCCTTCACCACAATCTGAATCGGCATCGAGGCTCGCATAGAAGCCGCCTTCGGGTGCGCGCATTTCTCTTAATGCCCAATCAGCAGTTGCTGAGGCAACACGACGGAAGGCATCATCGCCACTGGCCTGCCAAAGCTGAGCTGTAAGCGCCAGCAGCGGGCCGTTGTCATAGAGCATTTTTTCAAAGTGGGGGATTTGCCATTGTTGATCGACGCTGTAGCGATAGAATCCCCCGCCCGCCTGATCGAATACTCCGCCATTTTGCATCCGACTGAGCGTTAGAGCCGTCATAAACAGCGCATCGACATCGGGTTCGCTGCTGTGCGCGCTTGCACGCCAGTGTCTGAGTAGGCGCTCCAGGTTTGTCGGGTGCGGAAACTTAGGGGCGGTGCCGAAACCGCCCCAATCTTTGTCGAAGTTGGTTGCCAGCTGCTCGCGAATGCCGTTTATTGGCGCATTGCTCAACCTTATGCCGGTTTCCGGCGCTTGCGGCTGAATGCTCTCCAGCGCATTAACCAGCGCACCGCCTTGTTGCTTGAGTTCGCTTTGATGGGCTTCATAGTGCTGGGCTAATTTCATCAGCAGGTCGGTGAATGCCGGCATGCCATGCTGCGCCTCTTTTGGGAAATAGGTGCCGGCAAAGAAGGGCAAATGTTCATCCGGAGTCATAATCACCGTAAGAGGCCAGCCGCCGCCGCGTTGGGTAAGCAGTTGATGCGCAGTTTGGTAGACTTTGTCCAGGTCCGGGCGCTCTTCACGATCGAGCTTAATATTAATAAACAGGCGATTCATTACTTCCGCGGTAGCCGGGTCTTCGAATGACTCGTGAGCCATGACATGGCACCAGTGACAGGCTGAATAACCGATAGACATGAGTATGGGTTTGTTTTCGTGAGCAGCGAGCTCCAGGGCCGCTTGGCCCCATGGGTGCCAATCCACCGGATTGTCTTTATGTTGCAGCAGATAGGGGCTGGCTTCTTTAGCGAGGTGATTCATGATGATAATTCGCGCGTTAGGGCTTGATCCGAGCATTCATGCGGATTTTGGAAGTTGCAACTATAACCCGTAGGTTAATCAGACGGGCAGCAATCACCACCGTGGTTGTTGTAGAATCCGACGGTGATTATTTACACCGACATCGACCCTATTGCCCTACAAATAGGACCGCTGGCTATTCGCTGGTACGGGCTAATGTATCTCGCAGGGTTCCTTGGGGGCTGGGCACTGGCCCGAAAACGCGCTCGCGAGTGGGGGCACCCGTTTACCGTTGTGCAGATTGATGACCTGCTGTTCTATGTGGCGATGGGCGTCATTCTTGGTGGCCGCATTGGCTATATGTTTTTTTATGGCTGGGCAAATGTTGTTAATGACCCGCTGAGTATGTTGCGCATTTGGGAGGGCGGCATGTCTTTCCATGGCGGGCTTATTGGCGTGATTGTGGCCCTGTGGCTAATTTCCCGTAAGGTAGGGGCTTCGCTATTTCGGGTGGCTGATTTTGTGGCGCCGTTTGTCACCATTGGTCTTGGTGCGGGTCGCCTTGGCAATTATATTAATGGCGAACTATGGGGCCAACCCACCGATTTTGCATTTGCCGTAATAGTTAATGGCATCCCTGTGCATGCATCTAATCTTTACGAGGCCTGCTTGGAAGGCCCGGTGCTGTTCGTTATTTTGTGGTTCTACTCGGCTACTCGGCCTCCCGTTATGGCTGTTTCCGGTATGTTCCTATTATGCTATGGCATTTTCCGATTTGCGGTAGAGTTTGTGCGTGTCCCCGATTCGCATCTTGGCTATCTCGCTTTTGATTGGTTAACAATGGGGCAGCTACTAAGCGCTCCGATGATTATTTTTGGTGCGCTGTTTATCGCGCTTGCGTATCAACGAAATGAGCCATCTGCTGTCGCACAGGCTTCAAGCAAATTGGCGGGTAAAAAAAATCGAGTTAAGACAGATCAAGGGACGAGGTAGAACGTGCAGCAATATTTAGATTTAATGCGACACGTGGTGGATAACGGCACCCGTAAAGACGACCGAACCGGCACCGGTACATTGAGTGTATTTGGCCATCAGTTACGATTTAATTTGCAGCAAGGTTTCCCAATGGTAACCACGAAAAAGCTGCATACCCGCTCGATTATTCATGAGCTGTTGTGGTTTTTGAACGGCGACACCAATATTGGCTATCTTAAAGAAAACGGCGTTCGTATCTGGGATGAGTGGGCAGATGCTAATGGGGATCTTGGGCCGGTTTACGGCAAGCAGTGGCGCTCTTGGCCAACTCCTGATGGTGGCAGTATTGATCAGTTAGGGCAAAGTCTCGAGTTACTGCGTAACGCTCCCGACTCGCGACGCATTATTGTCAGCGCATGGAATGTTGCTGAGCTGGATCAGATGGCATTGATGCCATGCCATGCCTTTTTTCAGTTTTATGTTGCTGACGGTAAGTTATCCTGTCAGCTGTATCAGCGTAGTGCGGATATTTTTCTCGGTGTGCCATTCAATATTGCATCGTATGCGCTCTTAACCCATATGGTTGCTCAGCAGGTCGGTTTAGAAGTGGGTGATTTTATATGGACGGGCGGCGACTGCCATTTGTATCTGAATCATCTGGAACAAACAGAACTGCAGCTGTCGCGTGATCCTTTGCCTTTGCCAAAGCTTAATATTTTGCGTAAGCCTAGTTCTATTTCAGCTTATAATTTTGATGATTTTGAAATCGAAGGCTACGAGTGTCATCCGCACATTAAGGCGCCGGTTGCGATCTAGCTAAGGGCAGTGCTTCAGAGCTTTGTGATTTAACGCCTCTTAGCCTGAAGACTGGGAAGCTTGACCGCTTGAGCATCGGGAGTGTCGATGCGCAGTGCTGTTAAAGAGTCACCCCAGACACAGCCTGTGTCCAGACCCAGCAGTAATTGTCGTTGTAACAAGCCCAGAGCAGACCAGTGTCCGAATACGATCCGGAGTGTGCCCGAGCGCCGCTGTGGGTAATCAAACCAGGGCATTAGGTCCGTCGGCGCATCGCTAAGCGGGCCTTTATAGGCGAAGTCCATTGCACCCGTGCTTGTGACCAGGCGTAATCGGGTGAAATGATTTATGATGCAGCGGATGCGGTCTGCTCCCATCAGTGAATCCGACCACAATGCCGGTTTCCGACCATACATTAATTCAAGGGGTTCGCCGGGATTATCACCCCGCAGCAGTGTTTCGACTTCAGCAGCCAGTTGCAGAGTTTTCGGACCATCCCACGAGGGTGCAATGCCGGCATGCACCAACAAGGTATTAAGCCCAGCATCGTAGTGTGCAAGTGGCTGGCGACGCAGCCAGTCGAGGAGCTCCTCTGCGTCGGGTGCTTGCAGTACTCGATCGAGATTGTGCTTTATAGCGGGTGTTTTACTGGCAAACCGCAACGCCAGTAGATGCAGATCATGGTTGCCAAGGACTGTGATGCAGGCGGAGCCCAGTGAACGCACAAAGCGCAGCGTTGCCAAAGATTCGGGACCTCGGTTTACCAGGTCGCCGGTTAGCCAAAGTTGATCTTTGTCCGGCGTAAATCGGAGCGTATCAAGCAGTTTGCGCAGTTCGCTATAACAACCCTGAATGTCGCCTATAGCGTAGATTGCCATGGTCAGGAGTCCCGTAGCAACGACTTAGTTGAGCATTTCCGGCACGGCCAGACGAAATACCGGAATGGTTGCATCGAAAGCATCTTTGCCATTGCTCAGCATGCCATAAGTGCCCTGCATGGTACCCACCGGTGTCTTTATTACTGTGCCGCTGGAATAAGTATGCACTGCGCCAGGAGCAATATAGGGTTGTTCACCGATGACGCCATCACCATGGACCTCATGAATGCCACCATCTGAATCAGTGATTAACCAATGTCGAGTGAGTATCCGGGTGGTTTCCCGTCCAAGGTTCTCGATAGAGATAGTGTAGACGAAGACATAGCGATCTTCGCTGGGGCTGGATTGATTTTCTAGATACTGGGCTCTCGCGGAAACACGGATGCTGTCATTTAGGGTGTTATTCATAGCTGCTATTCTAGCTTATGGCGTGGAGTTGAACATAAATCTTTTTCGCGGATGTCGTCAAGGTGAGCTTATAGTTGCTCGGCAAGCAATAAGAATTCGCTCGGCGACAACACTTCGGCGCGGAGCCCCGGGTCGATGCCGACAGCTTCAATTTGCTCTGTGTCAAGTAAGCCCTTTAGTGCGTTGTTCAAGGTTTTGCGGCGCATGCCGAAAGCGGCGGTGACGACTTGTTTGTAAGTTGGGTAACTTTCAGCATCGACCAATGGAATTACCGAAGGAATCAGTCTGGCAAAACTAGAATCAACCTTTGGCGCTGGAGTGAAGCTATTGGGCTTGATATTGAACAGATGGTCTACTTCGCAGCGAGCGGCAAGCATTACGCTCAGCCTACCGTATTGTTTGCTGCCTGGTTCAGCAGCCATACGCTCGATGACTTCCTTTTGCAGCATTACATGCATGTCAGCAAACAGTTCCGCTGAATCCAAAAAGTGGAATAGCAATGGGGTTGAGATGTTGTAGGGCAGGTTGCCGACCAAGCGCAGTTTTTTACCTGTTTTAGGCAAGGTAGAAAAATCGAACTTCAGCGCATCGCCCCGATGTACATCGATAGTTGAGGCCCATTCCAGCGCTTCGAGCGCATCGGCTAAATCGTGGTCAATTTCAACGACATCAACATGTTCCACCTGATCGCTGAGCGCGCGTGTAATCGCCCCCCGACCTGGCCCGATTTCAACCACATGGTCATCTGCAGCAGGCCGTATAGCATCAATAATTTTACTGATGATATTGGCATCATGTAGAAAATTTTGGCCAAAGCGTTTTTTTGGAGGATTAAAGTTCATCCGGGTTTTCGAGAGTTCGAACTCATTGCTATGGCTGTG
>JAQWPD010000123.1 GCA_029245525.1 Gammaproteobacteria bacterium
CTGCAACAGCAGCAAGCTCATATAAGCAAAGCCTGCGATATGCCCCGAGGTCAGTTCTACCGGGTGATACCAGAAGGTATAGATAATGGCCCAGGAAAAGTAATAGCCATGGTAACGCTTTACGATCTCTCCAATACTTAAGAGCGGCTTAACCTTATAGCCGAAAACCAACCCGCGACGATTGTTCTCCATCAGCAGAATCAATAACAGCATCAGAATAACCGACATCATTGAAGAAGACTCATGCACATCCTGAGCCAACGCGTCGTAAAAGTACCGTGTTTGAACAATATGGACCAACATGAAAAATCCGTTCAGCGCAATTGCATAGACGTTGAATGAATGCAGGCCAAAAATATACTTAGGCCGCTGTTGCTGACCTTTTGCTATCAAAAACCACATACCTATCTGTTGCAGCGAGTAGGGCACCCAAGCTGACAAACGCGTCCACATATCCGGAGCATTCAATTGCCAGTAGTACCACATGTCACCTTTATCGAGAGGAAACGCAGTGCCATCACTGACCACGCCAAACATCATGACCATAACCATAAAAAAGGCGCAAAACGCCAGGCCCCACCACATCTTGAAGGGGTAAGTCACTTCGGTTGACGCGCTATTACTCATAAATTACCGTCTTAACGTCCATAGCATTAGATTACGAAGTTTAACAGTAGCGATGTATCAGAAGATTCGACAGCTAAGCCGCTTTGGATGTGCGGCAAGTGGTCGGATACCAGCCCGCAAAACGCTATTCAGAGACATATATTGCAGGTCGATACATCTATGTTGCTGCGTGAATAGGGCACGGCAAGCGCTGGTACGAAGCTCGCAACTGAGCCACAATGGCACCCCAGCCCACTATTGGAGTCAGCAACAAATGCAACGTTTAACAGTATTTCTCATTGTTCTTAGCGGCCTAGTAAGCGGCAGCGCCATTGCTGGGCTGAATCCGGATAAGCAGACCGTATTTATTACGGGCGCTAATCGCGGCATCGGACTCGAGTTTGTTAAACAGTATGCAGCAGGCGGCTGGAATGTTATTGCCACTACCAGAAACATCGATTCATCCGATGACCTTCGGGCACTAGCAGCGACAAACAGCGGTATCATTATTGAACAACTTGATGTCACTGACTTTGCCCGAATCGATGAACTCACCAAAAAATACGAAGGTCAGAGCTTTGATGTTTTTATCAGTAATGCGGGCATCACGCCCAAATACAAAACCGCTTTTAGTCGTGCCAATAAAATTGACTATGACATGGCCCGTAAAAGCTATGAAGTAAATGCGTTGGCACCACTGCACCTTTCAACAGCGTTTATGGAGAACGTTAGCGCTGCAGAGAATGGCAAGATTGTCATTATCTCGAGCAAAGGGGGCTCTTTTGGGGCGAAGGAAGCTGAATTCCCGATGATGTACAGCTATCGTGCCAGCAAGGCCGCACTCAATATGTTGATGTACACCCTGGCATTTGAAACCCCGAAGAAAGGCGTGATTCTCAGCGTCTTATCACCGGGTCAGGTGCATACGGCTGACGGGAAGCAGCGCAAAGGCACTATCATGCCGGAAGAAAGTGTCGGCAAGATGATTGTCGTCATCGATGGACTAAGCCCCGAGAACAATGGCGAGTTCCTGAATTACGAGGGCGGAGGAAATATCCCCTGGTAGGCAATAAAAAGCGGCCCAACACCCATGACCATGAAGCCTATCAATCCAATCAACCCGAAAAAAATTAACCTGAGCAAGTGGACCGCGACTCAGCCACGCAACAAAGAGAAACATTGGCTGGTTATCAAACTACTGCGGGATGAAAACGAGCAAATTACGGGCTGTGAATTAGAAGCAGTGATCAACAAGCGGGTTATCCGTATTGACTGGAGAGAGCTAAAAGATCCTGCCACTTGGACCCAAGGCTGGGTATAGAACTGAAGTTAGCCGCCGACAAGCTACCGGGCAACGGACTCTTCGGCAGCATCGTCGTTAATTCCAGCCACCTCACCACTGGCAATACGAATTGCCTCAACTAGCGATACAAGCCCTGCATCACTCAACAAACCTTTGTATAACAGCAGTGGCTGACCACTCGCATCGGCGATCACAATGGTCGGCTGACCATCAATCGGCAGCTCAACTTCCGCCGCAAAGTCCTCAAGATCTTTTAGATATAAAATGCCAGCCTGGCTCATCGGAAACCGGCCTTCATACGATTTCGACATCGCACCCGAAATCATTCCTTTGACAAAAAATGGCGGACTGCTCATCGCCGAAAAGTGATACGGCATAACGCTATCAGAGAATACTCCGGCTGCTTCGAGGGCCGCCTGCCAGTCAAGTAACTGCCCTTGCTGCTGTTCACCACTTTCACGGTCATTGCCCATGCCGAGAAAAACAATATTCAGCACACTTCCCTGCATACCTGAGGGAAATACAAACTTCTCACCGTCAAACGTTTTTAGCTTAACGACCGGAAAACTGCCTCTGATCGTATCCTGAGCGACTGCCGCGCTAAAAGGCAAAGCCAGCACCACAAGCATTGCAGCAATAGGAAAAAGTTTCATCTAAGGCCCCATCAACTTCACTGCAGCAGAAACTGCATCAAACCCGCTTAAACCAGTAATAGGCTTGCGCCATGCTGCCACCAACTGATTCAGGCATGCCATCGTATTCTTCAAACTCAAATTTCTGCTCCTGCAACTCCGGGGCGAAAAAGTCATTAATAGCCTTCCGACTTGCGCGGGTGGGGCCAAATTCACTTTGCATTTCATCCGGAGTGCGTTGCAACCAGTGCAAAATAACAAAATTACCGCCGGGCGCAATGCTCTGCATAACCCGCTCTCGATAGGCAGGATAGCGCATCGGATCAGTGTTATGCAGCAGTCCGTGATCCAGCACTAGATCAAACTCCGCTGTAGGTTCCCAAGTGGTGACATCAGCTTCAATAGTGGCGACGGTCAGTCCCTGCTCTGCAGCTCGCTGGGATGTCATCTCGAGCGCTTTAGGAACAAAATCAAGGGCGGTCACTTCCCAGCCCTGCGCGGCCATGTAAACCGAATCGGTGCCACCACCACAACCAATGTCCAGAACCTTACCGGAGGGCCGTGTTGCAGCTATCTCGTCAATAAACCGCGACGGGTGATCATGCGCCCAGGGCAACTTACTGTAATGATCGGCATAGCTGTAAACCTGATCAAAGGTCTTTTTTTCGTGTGTGCTCATCTCTGGGCTCCGTATGCTTCAGATAATTACGCTATAAATACGGTTAGCCAACCTTGGTTGGCTTAAGCAGCCGCAAAGGCTCTTCCTGAGGCCACCGAATACGGACATAGACTGTCATAAATGCAACGATCAAATTTGCAAAGCCCATGAGCAGAAATGGCGCACCGGGGCGCCATGAATCGAATAGTATGCCGCCGAAGAAGGAACCCCCTAGCGTACCTACTGCACCAAAAAAGCTCCAGACACCAATAGTTGCCCCGGTAAATTTTGGGTCAACTTCCTGACCTATTAAGGTCGTCCCTGCAAGAATCGCCGACATCTGACCAATGCCTAACAGCACTGCTGGAATAAACCATACGCCTTCAAACGGGTTATCACTAAAGCCAAATGCAAGATACCCCAAAGCCGCCAAAGACATTCCCACAACCAGCGCTGTAACTCGATTTATTTTATCGTTAAGAATACCGATAATCGGCGCACAAATAAGTGCTGCTGTTTGAATTGTTGCAAAGACAATTGTCGCCTGCAGTAAAGCATCGGCTTCAGACATTCCGATTCCAACTCCGGCAATCGTACCCCATAACGATACGTAGGTGCCGATAACCACGACATCACCGCGCGCTGCAAATGCCGATGCGAACGACACAAAAATTCGTGGATTACGTCCTGCGACAATACCCTGACCCATTAATTTTAAAAATGGTATTTTGTCTTTGTCCGCGCTGACCCGGTCACCGCCAATAAGCCCTATTGCAACAATAATCCCTGCAGCAACACACAGCGCACCCAATATTGCCATCGACAAACGACCGGTAGTGATAGGCCCGTAACCCATGCCTGACAACAGTTTTGGCAAAAACCCGCTTAAGCCTGTTAGCGCCAGAATACCGACACCATTTAACATGCCGGCCATCGCAACCATTTTTCCACGCGATTTCTCTGCCGGGTAGTCCGTTAACAAGGTCGAGTAGATTGACACAATGCAGGCAGCGCCCAATGAATAAACAAGGCGAAATAAAGTCAGTTCCAATACCGATTCTGCAAACGGGTAAACCATTAAACCCGCGGCAGTAATGATAAACCCAAGGGCAAAAATACGCCGACGACCTACTTTGTCAGCCAATGCCCCAAAAGGACCGACCAGCAAGATCATTACAATCTCATGCAACACCGCAAGGTATGCCGACACCGAACCCTGCTCTGCAACAGGCACATCCAGCATTGCGGTAAGGATGTAGGGTTGAAAAAAGTTGATCACCACAAGGAATGGGATGCCGGTTAAACAACCCCACAACATGGTGTAACCATTAATCCTGCTAAGGCCTGGCTGCAGCCAGAGGTAGCCCAACAGCCGTTTCGAGCGATGGGTATCAGATAGAGAATCCGTTGACATAAACTTCCTCAGTACCGAGAACCTCAGTTGTCGATAAAACTAATTAATGAACGTCTGGTTTCGACACAAATGCCGGTGATGTTCGCCAGCATAATAATACGTAATGACACTGCAGCGATTAACCTTAACGAAAAACTGACCGCACAGCAGAAAACAGCAATAACTAAGGGCTCGAGACCTCTTCCGCCGCTATGCCGGGCAACGAAAACGGGTCTACCCTGGCCCCACCAACACGGGCTCCCCAATGCAAATGCGGGCCCGTCACCCTTCCGGTTGCTCCGGCGAGGCCGATCACCTCGCCTTTGCGAAGCATCTGCCCCGTCGACACAGTGATTTCGGACAAATGCAGGTACATGGTCAACACACCCATACCGTGATCGACAAACACCGCGCGCCCATTAAAGAAAAAATCGCCGGTCAGCACAACTTTACCCGCATTGGAGGCCAGAATTTCCGTGCCTGTGGCAGCAGTAAGGTCGGCGCCTGAATGAGGCGCACGCGGCTGGTCATTAAACACGCGGCGGTGACCGAAGTTACGGCCACCGGTCATACCTCGCACGGGAACAAGAAATGCACCCTGCCAATAAGGCTCCGGCGATGTCTTACTGTATGCCTCATTAATAAGCTTTCGATCAGCGGTGGCACGCTGCTGATTTTCGTTGCTCAGCTGGACGTATTTCGGCGCTACTCGAAGCTTGGTGGTGGGATAATCCTTCACCCTGACATCGATATCGACCACCTCTGTGTTCGATTGATCATCCGCCGAGTTATAAGTGACGGTCAGTGGATAGCGTCCCGGCGCAACATCCAGGTCAACACCAACCAAGCCGAACCAATCATTGTCAGATGGAGCAAGTGCCAGTTTCTGCCCTTTAAACTCAATAGTTACTGCATCAACATCAATCGCGCCAGGCACCTCGAAGTATAGGGCCTGCCCGGGAATCGCCGATAGCATCACCAACAAAGGCAGCAACATCATGATTTACGTATGCCCCGGATGGCCGTATTAACCAGATAGGTGTTATCCCAACTGGGTTTAACCGGGTTGCGCCCGGTAGCAGGCCCCATGCGCACGATCACCAACTCTTGTGATGGCACAACGTAAACCCGCTGTGCGCCGTAACCAGAGGTGAAATAAGTGTCCTCTGTTAAAAACGGCTCACTGCGCTGATAGCCACCGGCCAACTTATCAGCGCGGGGATTCGGCTCCCGCGAATAGCCTAACCAGATCTGATACCCATACCACTCAAAAGTGGGCGACGGGCGGATCATCCGCTGGATAAAACTGCTGTCAACAATCTGCTCCCCGTTTACCTTGCCCTCGCCCAATAGCATCATGCCAAAACGACCCCAATCCATCGACGGTGCCAACAAGCAACACGACGAATGCGCCTTACCACCATCCTGATCAATCCATAGGTCAGCACCCTGCGCACCCATCGGACCCCAAAGCTTGCTCTGCAAATACTGCGTGTAACGCACGCCAGTGGCACGCTCAATAATCAGACCCAGTAACTCTGCGTTCACATTGTTGTACTCAAACTTGTCTCCGGGCGTCCAATCCAATGGCGTGCGCAACAGCACAGGACTGCTGTTGCTGGCAAACAACCATTTGAATTCGTCAGAAAATGGATTGATGCTGAACGGGTACTCAAGCAGACCGCTGGACATCCACATCATCTGCTCAATGGTAATTGCGCCGCGCGGATCATTCTGCCACTCCGTCAGATACAAACCCACCGGATCCGTGATTGCACCAATAGAACCGTCTTCAACAGCGGCCTGCACAAGGATCGGCAACACACTCTTGTGCATCGACTGGGATTGAGTCACACGGTTTCGATCCCAGCCTTTGTTGTACCACTCGAGTTGCACCACACCCTGATGAATAACAATTAGCGAGTGGGAATCTTGGGCGTAGGCATACTCAGCCATGTCGGCAAGCGCTAGGGGGTCGATGGTTTTTTGAGCACCCGAGGCCTGCGGTAAACGGTATGAGGCATCGCCGGCAACATGTTCGCGGGGAGACAGCCCAGAATAGGTCAGGTCATCGGTGGCAAACATGCCTACGTAACGCGGTAACAACTGCGCATCAGAAACGTACAACCAAGCCACGGCAAGCACGATGACAGAAAGCAAGACCGACAGGCAGATGCCGACAATTCGCATGACCAATTCCAACGCTTCATCTGAAGCAGTTATTAACACTGAGCCTAAGTCTTAATCTAACACGACTCAAGAGCAATAAACCGGTATGAGGTTTACGCGTGCCCTTTTGGCAACGCCGGTTGCACAAGAACCCATGGCTTGATTACTACTGTCCACATCAGCGCGTCTGTTGCTAACCATTGAATGGCTTCAGCATCGGTAACTACTCGCACCTTGCCCGTATCCAGCCACTGGGCGACAAGCTGATCGTTGTCCTGTGCCATCTGGTACGCAACCTCAATCAAGTCGAGCTCGGTGGCAACAGAAACGGCATGGCCGGCCGCAAAGAATGTCTGCAGTTCAGACCAGTCAATTTTGGCTGTTTCACCCAGAATACGCGTACGGACTTCGTCTTCTACTCTCTTTCCGGCGGCGGTGGGCTCATCAGTTTGCGGCATTATCACTTCCTGCAGTCTACCGAACTAATAAAGGTATACCGCGCCGGCTCCCGGAGCATCAGCATTCTGGTTGGCGGCATCGGACGGGTCATCGCGGTCAGGATCGGCCCCTATGCCACCGCTGGCAACCGGCTCTGAAGGCGCGGAAACAGCCATCGATGTCCCGAAACCGCTGAGACTCACAGCAGCGCCGAATTCAAACTCAGAACCAGGCATAGTATTCGGCGCTTTAATATAACGCGAGCGACGCCATTCCAGATCAACTGGGCTTTGCAAAAACAAATAAACCGCACCAGTATCGTTCGCATTGTTATCCTCCAGGCCAAGAACTCCCCTAGCGCTGCCATCCTCACCCGGCGCGCCAATCGCAACCATGCCGGCGTATGCGTCACTGTCCAGCGTGCTCAAATCAACCAGACTCGCCAAAGAGACCAGAGCCACTGAAGCACCAAATGCATCACCGGCTTCGCCGTTCGCCGGGTCCCCGTCAAGCAAACTGTTTGCATCGAACGTGGTAATAGCCGAATCCCACTCACCACTCGCACGGGTGTACAAGTACGCGGCGCCTTGACCTAATGCTGCGTTTGGAGCACCCACCAAAAGATCATCGCCGTAAACGCTAAAATCGAGCGCTTTACCAAACAGCATATTGTCTTCGTTAACCGGCGGCTTTAAGTAAGCCTGATAAACCCAATCAAAATAGGTGGCATCATCAACAACAAAAGAATCACGACTGTAAACATACACAGCGCCAACCGAGTCATTTAAAAACGAGTCACTCATGGATTCACTGGCGTTGAAAACACCCGCATTACTGCCGTTCTCATAGGGCGCGGCAATGGCCAGCGTATTGCCTTCATCACTAAGCGCCACTGTACTGCCAAATTTATCGCCCTCGGCAAAAGCAATAGCCGGTGATTTAATGAGAGCCTGCAACTCCCAAACAGGGTCGCCCAGATCGTCTGTACCGGTGCGAACAAGCACATAAACTGCACCGGATCCGTCAACCGTGGTGCTCGTGTCCGGCACTTCATCGTCGTTAAAAATGCCGCTATCACCAATATTGTTGTTCGGCGCGCCAATAGCCAGAGTATTGCCCGCTTCATTAAACGACAAAGCTGCGCCAAACTCAGCACCCGCAATAATGACCTCCGGCTTAATGTAATTAACCAAAACCCACTGACTGCTGATTTTCTCGTAGATGAATACAGCGCCGGAATCAACCGAAGAATTGTCGGTAACAGGGTCCGTGCATTGATCCTCATCAATTGCAGCGCAACCGCCGTCTTCACGCGGAGCGCCGACGGCCAGGTAAAGACCATTGCCACTAATAGCCACCGCGCGACCAAACCAGTCGCCGGCGCCGCCTTCATTCTGCGCCGCCACTGCAGCAGCGGCCGCATCGACCGTATCAGCTGAAGTACTGAGGTCCGGAGCCTTCAGATAATTCAACTGCACCCACTGACCAAAGCTATTGATGGCATAAGCGTAAACAGCACCCGATTCAGGCGCAAGCTCATAGCCATCAGCGGTACGATCATCAATGGGCTGCCCCGCTAATGAACCGTCGCCAAGTACAGTGCCCGTTGAGCTCGAATCCTCAAGCGGCGAACCGACAACAAGCATCGCACCGGCAGCGTCTATGCCAATTGAAGCACCAAAATTATCGGCCTTGCCCACAGCTGCATTCGAGGCTTTAAAGTAGCCCGTCGCGTCAAGGTTATAGTCATCAAAGATTGTAAAAGTGTCGCTTCTGGCACAGCCGTTGAGGTTGCACCCTTCCAGATAAAACTGCTTTTCATCTTCCCAAGCATATAAATGCACCGAAGCGGCAATATTCAGACTCTCCGCATACGAAGGCAAATTTCCATACAACTCAAAATCGTTAGGGCCTTCGGCCCCATCGTCATCGCGGTACAAATTGTATTCGCCGGCAATAACACTGTTCCAACTGAGCGCTATACGGTTGGTGCGCACACTGACATCAATATCCGACGACGGTGGTACCGGTTTCTCGCTGCCGCCACAGGCGACAAGCAAAAGAGCGGACAGTCCTATTCCAAGGACCTTAACAATTCGAGCCATGAATTACTCCAGAAGCACCGGCGGCAAAGGGCCAATCACTTCATATAGACAATACATAAATTATGTAGGTTCAATAATTATATCAGCTAAAGCATCGCCGCCGGATTTCCCAAACAGGGCATCCGCCTATCTTTACCCGTCAATTGGGCCGCAAACAACCGGTCACCCACAGGATCAGAGGACAGCTGTCTTCGGCAGGAGGGCTTAAAGCGAAAAGCCCGGCAGCAATGAGCCACTTCGAGCCCTGTAATTTTCATATTCTGGCTGCGCGCCATATTTTTCAGCGTGCAGTTGATCGACGCGCTGCGCTTCGGAAATCATCAATATAATGATATACAACGGCGCAACGATCAGGGCCAGCATATTCGGCACGTTATTAACAGCAGCAAGACCCGCAATAATTAAGCCCACATGCAGCAATATCTCGCCAGCGTAGTTCGGGTGTCGCCACCGCGAAAACAAGCCTCCAGTAACCAATCCATCTGGCTCATCCGCCTTGACAGCCTGCTTCTGGGCATCTGCCAATGCCTCAATGAGTGTCCCGGCAAACATCACTGCGATACCCACAACAATGACCGGCGTCAATACCCCTTTCGCAGCGACAAAATACAGAGCCATTAAATGAAAAGTGTGCAATAGAGTGCACTGAAACCATATCGCCAACTTAATCGGCAACGGCATTGCTGCGCTGTTCTCATCAATAATTTTTACCTTACCCGCATACGACTCACTGTGCATCCGCTGCCAGGTAAACCAAAATAAACGCAGGCCATAGGCAATGCCAACGCCTGCCATTAATGCGGCCACCACGCTCGGCATGCTCCACCAGATTAATGCGGAACTCAGCGCCACACAGATAGCGTAGCTGTAATTAAAAACATAAACAAAATTAACAAATACGAGCAGGCAGCTGACAGAAGCCACAGCGAACATGCCCCAATTCAGAGGTGTCCAGACGCCACCGATCACTCGCCAAATAAGCAGAGCGAGCATTGCCACACAAAACGCTGAAAACACCTGGCGAATTAATTTCTGCACAACTGATGCCTCCTCAACAAGCGGCCGCAACGCAGGGGTCGAAACAATAACTGGTTATTTTGAAGGATTTACCGCTTGCATACCATCGCAATGTGCATATGTAAGTGCAGCCAATGATTCTCTAAATACGTCCGGTCGGCTATGCTTACCTCGTGGACACACAAACAACAATTAGCGCCATTCTCGATGAAACCCGATGTATTGCTATCATCGGGGCGTCAGACAAATCTCGGCGGGCTGCCTACGGCGTCATGCAAATGCTGCAAAGCCACGGTTACCGCTGCATTCCGGTAAACCCAAGGTTAGCAGGGCAGACTCTGCTTGGCGAAAGGGTTTACACCAAACTCGCCGATATACCGGTGCCCGTCGATACCGTCGACATGTTTATCAACTCAGAAGCGGCGGGAAAAATAACTGATGAAGCTATTGCCATTGGTGCTAAATCGGTCTGGATGCAGCTGGGTGTGATCAATCAACCCGCCGCGGCACGTGCGCGTGCCGCCGGTCTTAAAGTGGTTATGGATCGCTGCCCTGCCATCGAACTCCGCAAACGCCATTAGATTGAGACCGACTCAGCATGCAATACATTGAACCTCTATTTCGCCCGCCATCGGAAGCCCGCTCACTCATACTGCAGGTCAGCAATGGCTGCTCATGGAACAACTGCACATTTTGCGAGATGTACACGCAGCCACAAAAAAGGTTCTCCATAAAACCCCAGTCTGCTATTGATGCAGAACTCGCCTTCATTGCGGATCAGGGCGTTCCCGTAAGGCGGCTTTTTCTCGCCGACGGCGATGCCATGACCTTATCCACTCGCAGACTGAGAACTATCCTAGAATCTATCCGTAAATATTTACCTGATGTGCAGCGGGTTTCTTCCTACTGTCTCCCACGCAACACCAAAAATAAAACCGCGGCAGAATTGAGTGAATTGCGCGAACTCGGGCTCAGCTTGTTCTATGTGGGCTGCGAATCAGGCGACAATCTTATACTTGAGAGGGTAAATAAAGGCGAGACTTTTGACAGCTCACTTGCAGCGCTTGAAACAATCAAGGCTGCCGGTGCTAAAAGTTCAGTCATGATATTAAATGGCATGGGTGGACGTCGGTACAGCGAACAGCATGCAATTAACTCGGCCAGATTAATGAATGCCGCGCAACCGAACTACCTATCAACACTGGTGCTGAGCTTTCCCGATGGCATGAAGCGCTATCAGGATGGTTTTAAAGACGAGTTTGAACCATTAAGTCAACATGAGTTATTTGTTGAAATGCACTCTCTCATCAGCACATTGGAACTAGAACAGACCATCTTCCGCAGCGACCATGCGTCCAACTACCTCAGCCTGAAAGGCACACTCGGTAAAGACAAAGAAAAATTAATGAGCCTCGTGAATAACGCCATCAACAACCCAGAGCAAGTGCCGCTGCGCAAAGAGTGGCAGCGTGGACTATAGCGTTAATCGAGGCAGCGGCGGTTAAGCCACTCCAGTAAATCTCTGGCCACCCTTGCCTCGACCCCAGCTAGGCCGTGGTCAATATCTTCGTACCAAATCTCGTCAACGCTTGGCGCATTCGCCGCCGACTCTTTCAGCTGGGCAAAGCGTTCAGCATTATTGTAACTATCGGTCGTACCCGACAACAACAACACGGGCACATCGGCTGCAGCAATATGTTCACTGTTGCAGCTGTCTGCATTAGGTCCCCACCATGACAACCAACTCGCCGCACGTTGTGTCCACCTAAATCGTCCACGCGATAAGCTCGGCGGTGGCTGACGAATATCAACATCCACTAAATAAGTTTCGCCATCACCATCGGCTATCGCCGCCTCGGCAGCAGCAACAGCGCCATCGTATAGTTCGCCAGCAGCCGCGCGGAACCACTCCGGGCAATCCGCAGTGGGCATGAGATGAGCAATTCCAACGATATTTGGATGCTGTCTTATCGACTGATATCGCCCTACGCTTAAGCTACCGATGCTTGCGCCCGCCAACACCACACGCTTAATACCGCGTGCTATGAGGTGGTCCATCCAACCATCGAAATCTTGCAGCTCATCATCCAGCAATGCCGTTTCGTGCCCTGACCAACCGCTGCGATGACTCTGCATCGCTAGCACATTTACCTGCTGCGCGAGCACAGGCGCCATCTTTAAAAACAAACTGCTCATCGGTGAACTGGTGAGTCCGTGCATAAGTAAAACCGCGACGTCTGAGTTAATGTTTTCCGGCGACCACATAAATCCATATAAACTGCAGTCTTCGGTATCAATATTCACCAGCTCAAGACCGGTGTTATTAATTAGGTCGTCATCCAGATGCCACGCCCCTTTATGCAGCAAGTCCAACAAGTCTTCCCGCGCGCCATAATGCCGGTCAACACGATGAGTCTCACTGCTGCTCTGCCGCAAAAACGGGGGCAATTCGCTCTCAAGCTCCGCAAAAATCAGTGATGGTACTGCTGTTTTTTGCCAGGCATCACTAAGCCGGGTTAGAGACTGTGGCGCCCACCAAGCCAGAAATGCTGAGGCCTGCATCGTGACTTCAGGCCCTGCATCAGCCAAGCAATCGATACGGTAATCCATGCCCGCACCCTGCCGGGCAGCCACCGCAGCCTCGCGCAGTTTCAGGGCATAGGCCTTCTTCCCAATCGAAGCAGCCAACCAATCAGACAAATTGTCAACCGGATCAACCAGGCAAATGCCCTTTACACGACTGTCACGACCTTCCGCTGCATAAGACCCGGCTGACCAGCAACCAACCTCCTCACCTATTAGATAAACGTCGTTAAAGCCGTTTGTTGCTAGGTAATCTATAGCCAAACGGATATCATGCCGATCGTGCTCGGGGAGAGACATTAACTGGCCCTCACCCCCACGCCGCCGCAGACTCAAGCTTAGAAATGCAAACCCCTTATCAGCAAGCTGCGGACCAAACGTTTGCGCAAAATCATCATGCGGATAACCACCCCAGGAATGAAGAAATACAAAGACTGGCCGCGGCTGACCTATACTGTGACCATCTGGCAACCACAAAAGTGAATGCGGCATCGGATTAAACCCGGCGCCGTCAACATCGCGCCAAACATTTACCAAATGAAAGCTGCTCATAGATTGTTCCGTTACTAACTGGTCCACCGATGTTAACACCTGAGCTCATGACGTCACCTGCTCACTACTATCCCATCAACTTGCTCTTTGGCAGTAAGGAGTTGAACATGCCCCTAAAGTTATGCCCAAACCCGGTCTCTTTATGAAAAAGTGCATTCAATCGATCCTGGTCGCCACCGCAGTGTGGCTTAACCCAGCCACACCTATACTCGCAGCCGACGTGCCGGCATCCGTCGTCACTGAGGACTCCAATGATCCGCTATGGGAGATGCGCTTAGCTGGTTTCGGCCGCTACGGGCCTTCCTACCCCGCCTCAGAGGAGAGTCAGGTCAATATTGTGCCACTGCCCTTACCCATATACAGAGGCAAGTTTCTGCGTTTGGGCGAAGACTCGGAAAGTCCAATCCGCGGACGTGTATTCCGTTGGGAAAGAGTCAAACTGGATTTTGCTTTTGATCTCAACTTCCCGGTGGATAGCGACGATATAACGGCCCGCACCGATATGCCGGACCTTGACCTTATGCTGGAAGTAGGCCCGGAGTTAGAGTTTCAATTCACTAAAACGCCGAAACTTGGAGGACACTGGTATCTGGGCTTACAGCTTCGCCCCGCGTTCTCTTTCGCTGACATTAAACCCGAATTCCGGGGTGTCGCTTTCAGCCCCGAATTTACTTATCAGATTAATTTTGACGCAGGGCGTGATTCAATAAAATTTCGCATCACGCCAACTTGGGGCAGCAGTAAGTACACGGGTTTCTTTTATGGCGTCAATTCAAAATATGCTACTGCGAGTCGCTCAGCTTACGAGGCCAAAAGTGGCTACATTGGAACTGATCTTACATTCAGTTGGATTAATACCATAAGCGAACGCTGGCAGTTCGTTGCTGGCACACGCTGGTCAGTTTATAAAGGTGCCGCAAATGACACTAGTCCGCTATTCACAAAAGACTACGGCATCGGTGTATATGCAGCATTCACTTGGAAATTCTGGGAAAGCCAGCGCCGCACAGTAATACCCAACTAAAGGTCTACGGCATAGAAAAGCGCCACTTCAGCTGCTTTTATTTAGTAGACGATATGGTATACATACCGCTACCATAAAAAACACACCATCGAGGCACGTCATGCAGATCACTCGTCGCACCCTACTTCAAGCCGCTACTGTGGCCGCTGCCACACCTGCTGTGGTCGCATGTTCACAACGTGATGACCTTCCCCTACCGGGCAATGCGCCAGTCGGTTCGTTTGGTAAAGAATCGACAGCTGAAGAGGTGACCGCAGGTCTCGACCTTACCGATCAAACCATACTGGTCACAGGCTGCAACTCGGGCATTGGTTATGAAACTATGCGGGTACTAGCGCTGCGTGGCGCGCATGTGCTGGGCGCTGCGCGGACTGAGGCTAAAGCAATCGATGCCTGCAGCAGCGTTATTGGAAAAACGACGCCGGTAGTTATCGAACTTTCGGATTTTGATTCAGTTGTTCGGGCTGCTGATAGCATTAAAGCCGAGCATATAAGCATTGATGCGATTATTTGCAATGCGGGCATCATGGAGCTGCCAGAACTGGAACAGGTGTATGGCATAGAAAAACAATTCGTGGTCAATCATCTCGGTCACTTCTTGTTAGTTAACCTACTACTCGATCAAGTTAATGCCGCAGATCAGGGACGGGTGGTCATGGTGAGCAGCGGTTCCTCCACTCGGCTGGCTCCGGCTGAGGGTATCTACCTGAATAACTTATCCGGTGAGGGATGGTATGAACCGGGCACCGCGTACGGGCAGTCCAAACTGGCTAATGTGCTGGTCTCGCTCGAACTCGCAAACCGCTTCGATGGCACTTCAGCCACAGCAAATTCTCTGGCTCCCGGTGTTATTCCAACCAATCTCGGGCGTCACATGCCCCGCTGGAAAACGCTAGCACTGGAGACCATTGGCAAGCCCTTCACCAAAACCGTGCCCCAGGGCGCTGCTACCACGTGTTACGTAGCTGCAAGTCCCGAGCTAAGCACCGCATCAGGATGGTTCTTTAGAGACTGCAATCCATATCGTCCGGGCGGCAATACTGAAAATGCCGAGCTCGCCGCAGAACTGTGGATAAAATCGGAAGAAATACTCATGCCTTGGTTAAATCAGGGTGCGCCTGTCGCGTTTAATTACGCTTTCGGCGGCCTGGGGATGCGCTAACAACTGCGGCAGCAACGGCTACCCTGGGGCTAGAATCAGATGGAGCAACCATGAACCGTCGACAGATACTGCTGGCAATGGCCGGGACAGGACTGGCTCATGCAGCTAATACTGCTAATGCAACAGCAACACCGACGCAAAACCTTGTTGGCAATAAGCTGCTTGACGCCTATGTCCGACTATCCGGTAGCTTCGATGACCGACTGATTATTTGGTGGATGGACGGCAAACAATACGCGGTGGTTAATGGTAAATCTCAAGCGCTATTCGGCATGAAGGTGGGCATGTTTCATCGCTTCTTCCAACAGACTGATGGCAATTTCAAGGTCGCTTTTTTTGAACTGACTTATTTTACCGATCTTGATAGCGGTGTGCTGCTAAAGGAGTTCAAAAACCCCTTTACCGGAAAAACAAATCGGGTAAGACACACCCGCCTCGGCCCAGAGGTCCGCCTACTAACAATGAATGGATTATCAAGCCCAGACAACCCTATGGTGAAGCAGTACTCATCAAGCCTCGGCCCTGCCCGTATTATTAACAACCAAGTCTGGGTTCCCACTTCGGTAGAAGGCATTATTAAGTTCCCCAAGCCAACTGCGCCGGAAATACTGCTGAGCATTTACACCACGATAAATGGCAATCTGAGTGACGCCCTCGACCGCGACAAGATGTCAGTACCCTGCTCGCTGGCATTCAACAACACACAACCCTGGATACCGTGGATGGGGCTTAAAGACCACCCAGGACATCTAATGGGAGTGGCAAATGGCTGCAAAATGGAATCAATGGAAGAACTGCCTGAGGACTATTTAGCCTGCGCGCGCGAAGTGCATCCGCGCTACATCAATGACCCTATTGCCGCGCTGAGCAGACAAACCCTGCTTATTAGAGAAAGTGCTTAGGCTACGAGCCCATCAAGCACAGACGAATACTGTCGATATTTATCCAAAAAAACCTATCTAACTGCCAGTTAAACTCAACAAAAATTCCTTACGGGTCTCAGGTGTTGTCTTAAATGCGCCGCCAAGTGCGGTGGTGGATGTCTCGCTGTTCGAATCCATAACACCTCTCGCTTTAACGCAATGATGGGTCGCAACGATGTGCACCGCAACGTCATCCGTTTCGAGTAGCGTCTGCAGTGCTATCAGTATCTGCTCTGTGAGTCGCTCCTGTACCTGCGGGCGCTGAGCAAAAAACCGAATAATTCGGTTGATCTTGGATAAGCCAATAACCTTTTTCTGCGGTATGTAAGCCACGGCTGCACAACCATCGATGGTAACGAAATGATGCTCACATGTGGATGACAGATTAACGCGACTGATCTTAATCATTTCGTCGACCTGCATTTTATTCTCAATCACCGTGACTTTTGGAAAGCGCCGGTAGTCAAGCCCAGAGAAAATTTCCTCGACATACATCTTCGCTATGCGCCGCGGTGTATCCTGTAAACTATCGTCACTGAGGTCGAGGGCCAATACCTGCATAATCTCTGTGAAACAGAATTCAATTTTTTGCTTCTGCTCGGCTCTGCTCAAACTATTTGGCAGCAGCGGCGTTTCAATCCCTCGGGCTTGCAGCGCATCGCGAACCAGCATCGCCTCTGGGCTAAGCTTTACCAGCATGCTACTCGTTGGCTCAGTGACGCTAAAACCCAGAGAATTAACGGAAAGCTCTTTGGTAACGGCGGTGCTTGCGAGCGGATTCAAGTAGCTCATGCGAATAGTCCCTTCTAATAGTGTGTTATTTAGGCAGCTTCAGAAGACTATTCGCCCAGCAGCAGCAAAGGGTTTCACAACTGAGCCACAACAATATGAGTGCTTAGCCATTGTTTTGTATGAAAAAAATTGATTACAGTCAATAATCCCCGTATTTGTGCAACTTTTTAATGTTGTTTACAGTCCATTCATTTGTCCTGCTTCGTCAGTGCAGTAACTCGCAAACGCACCCTGTGATGCGCTACTGTAAAGCCGGAGATTGGATGGACCTCCGGTGAGGTAGGCTCAGCAAAGCTGTGAGCGACTCACCTTAGAAAAATCGACCTTGCCGGAATACGGCCTTATATTACTGGAGTTAAACATGTCTAAATTGAAAATTGCTATTGGTGCTGCTGTCGTAACGGGACTGGGTATTGCTGGTGTAGCTAATGCTGAAGATAACGACAAACTGTTCTCGATGGATGAGCTCTCTAGCGGTTATTTAACCGCTGGTGCTCACGAAGGCTCTTGTGGCGAAGGGAAATGTGGCGACAACAAAAAAGATGACGATGACAAAAAAGATGGTGAAGGCGCATGCGGTGGCGACAAAGCTTCTTAAGCATTACGTTTAAACGCATGAACTTCACCCGTGGAGACTAAATGCTCCAACAAACTATCGGCACCCTCTTTACCAGAGGGTGCCGGTCTTGGTTTAAGGCGCAGCCTTTTACCGGAACTGCTCGAGCAGCAGCCGGAAGCCGTTAGTTTTTTTGAGGTCGCGCCGGAAAACTGGATTAATGTCGGTGGCAGTTATGGCAAGAAGTTTCGGCAGCTTACAGAATGTAAGCCGCTGCTGTGTCATGGTCTATCCTTGTCTATTGGCAGTCCGGCGGCTCTCGATTTCGAATTACTAAAAAAGCTTAAAGATTTTTTTAAAACACACCAGGTCGCTTTATACAGCGAGCATCTGAGCTACTGCAGTGACCACGGTCATCTCTATGACCTTATGCCGCTCCCGTTCACTGATGAGGCGGTGCACTACGTTGCCGGACGAATCCGTCAGGTTCAGGATTTTCTTGAGCAACGTATCGCCATGGAAAATATTTCTTATTACGCCGCTCCCAGTCCGCATATGCAGGAGACGGCCTTCATAAATGCTGTATTGGAAGAGGCCGACTGCGACCTACTATTGGACGTGAATAACATTTACGTAAATAGCATTAACCATCGTTACAATGCAGAAGATTTTTTACTTGCTCTGCCTGCGGAACGGGTGCGTTACTTTCATATAGCCGGCCATTATGTTGAAGCCGAAGACATTCGTATCGACACCCATGGCGCTGCGGTCTGCAACCCCGTCTTTGAACTGCTGGATAAAGCCTACAACCACTTCGGTCCACTGCCGACATTGTTAGAACGCGATTTTAATATCCCTCCCCTGAAAGAACTATTAACCGAAGTTAATCAAATCACTAAAATACAGTCCACTCATGGCAACACGGAGCGGCGAAAAATTGTCTGACTTACGACAACAACAAGTGGCGTTCGCAGCACACATTCGCGACCCCGAAGTGCACCCGCCACCAAACGATATCGAAGACCGTCGGATGACAATTTATCGTGAATTGTTTTTCAACAACATTAATGCGTTTTTAAGCGGGTATTTCCCTATTGCAAAGTCAATAGTGGGCGATGAACGATGGGCTGTGTTAGTTCGTGGCTTTTATCGCGATCATGCAAGTCGCACCCCTTTATTTACCGAGCTCGCCTGCGAATTTCTAAACTACCTCGCCAACGAACGCATTGCGCCAAAAGATGAACCGCCTTTTATTACCGAACTTGCTCACTATGAGTGGGTTGAAGGCGCGCTAAACCTTGCCGCCGACCCAGAATCTGACGAAAAATTGCTGGATGGCGATCTGCTTAAGCAAGCACCTCAGGTGTCGCCGTTAGCATGGCTATTAAGCTACCATTGGCCTGTCCATGAAATCAGCGCTGCACAGCAACCCACGGCGGAATTAGATACGCCCATTCATTTTCTGGTTTACCGGAATGCTGTCGACCAAGTCGTATTCAACCGATTAAATACAATGAGTGCTTGCCTACTGCAACTGATCTATGGGCCGGACAACACCACTACAGGAAGTGCGGCACTCAAAATGCTGGCGCGGCAAATGCAGCATCCCGAAGAGGATAAGCTTATTTCTGCCGGAAGCACAATGCTCTCAGAATGGCGGGCAAAAAATATTATTCTCGGCACCCACTCCGTTTAAGAATTCGAAAGAATATACAGAAATTGTCGGGCTTTGCGGGCCAATGAGAGGGCATAAAAAACCATCATGAAACCACCTCGTATAACAGGTTAAGCGCTTTTTCTAGCCATGGCGCCGATGCCTGCGAATATAACTGCCGAGCCATACGTAACCGGCAACACCAATAACCATGTTGGCGGTAGCGCCAGCAAAAAATAACCCGCTCACACCCAGCCACCATTCGAGTAACAGCGCCAACGGCAGAAACACAAGCAATGCGCGGCATACTGAAACCAATACCCCCGGCAGCGGGAAGCCCATACCGTTAAAACCGGCGCACACTGACATCACCATGCCATAGCCAGCGTAGCTGAGAGCCATGATTCGCAGATACGTAACAGCAACCTCGCGAATTTCAGTGGTCTCACTAAATAACGATGCCAGCGTCGGCGCTAGAAAGTACAGCACCACCGACATACCCAAGCCATAGCTAAGACAAAACTTGGCAATCATTTTTCTCGCTTCCAGCATCCGGCCATGTTCGCCAGCCGCAAAATTCTGTCCCATGAACGGACTGGTTACCGCCGATACAGCGTAGAATGGTATCAATACCAATGGCTCAATTCGGATACCCACACCAAAACCGGCAACAGCAACAACACCATAGCCTGCAATCATTGCAACGATAAGGCTATTGGCAATCGGCACCACGGTATTCGTCAGCATGGCAGGAGCGCCAATACGCAACATCTCAAGCCAAGATGAGCAAATTACCGCAAAGCTGGCAAAAGGCGTTGCAAATACCCGCAGCTTGAAATGCAAATACGCGATAGTGCCCGTCATAACAATAATATTAGACGTGAGTGTTGCTAAGGCAGCCCCCGCTATTTCAAGGCGGGGAAAGCCGAATAGTCCGAAAATCATTATAGGATCGAGGACAAGATTAACCAAAGCGGCCAAAGTAATGATCTTGCCCTCGAGCATTGAGTTACCGCGCGCGCGCATCGAAGCGAGGCAAATCCAGCACACCGCATTTACGGGTGCCGACCAATACCAAATACTCATGAAATCGGTAATCAACGGCATTAAATTATCGGTGGCACCGAGCGCGCGGAACAGCGGGTCGATGGTGAATAGACCAATCGCCACGACAACCAGCATCACAATAGCGGCAAGCATCACAGTATCGGTAGTTTGTCGGCGAACCATTAGCTGGTCTTTGCGTCCGGCCGCTCGCGATATAACCGATGCAGCACCCGCCTCAAAACCAATAATCACACTCGTCAGCAACCACAGTACCGGGAAACAAAATGCAATAGCTGCCAGGGGCATATCGCCAAGGCGCGAGATGAAAAATAGATCTACCGCGTCAAAGGAGATAATAGCCACCAGCCCGAGTGCCATTGGCAGGGCCTGCTGACGCAGATGCTGCGGCACCGAGCCTGTGGTGAGATCTGTAGCCAAAATTAAAACTCCGACACCCAGCGAACAAGGCTCTCATTCTGCCAGAATTGCTGAGGTTACAAAGACAATTACACCAGCAAAGCAGCGCGCAGCCACCAACCAAACAGCATATCCGCACCGTGATAGGCGATGACTGCCGCGCTTGTTTACATCGAGTGACACATTACAATCAGGGTCTTACGAAAACAGAATTCGTCTATGCTGTGGGAATCGCCGCTCCGGAGCACACTATGAACATTAATAACTGGTATGCCGCCTGCATCGCTGAACATCTCGACGACAAACCCCAACAAGTCACCATACTGGGTGCTAACTTGGTGTTGTTTCGCGATGATGCTGGAGCTGCTTATTGTCTGAGTGACCTGTGCATTCATCGCGGGGCCTCGCTGTCTATCGGCGAATGCAAAAATGGCACCATCATGTGCCCGCAACATGGCTGGAGCTACAATGGTGAGGGTAAGTGCACGCTGATTCCAGCCGGCAGCAAACATCCCGCTAAACCACCAAAACGCGCGCGCGTACCTGCCTATCCAGTGCAAGAAAAATACGGTCTATTGTTTGTTTTTTTAGGCGACATGGCTGAAAACGAGCGCCCTGAAATTCCCGACATCATGCCAGAGTACGATACCGGCGACTGGCATATCGGCATCATTCCTCGCAACAAAGACATTAGCTACATGCGCATGCATGAAAACTACAATGACCCCTGTCATGTGCATTACGTCCATGAGTTCGCTGCCTGGCTGCCAAAAGGCGTAACCATCATCGATCATGAAAACTCAGACAGGCATGTTAAAGCTTTTCACGCATCCTGGAACGCTAAGGGGGAGTTTAATGAACACATTGGGCTCATGATGGAGTACAACGTTATCAGCTCCGTATCACGCAACACCAACTATCAGCCAGACTACCCGTATCAGATTGTAACCGCCTATGTCACACCGGTTGACGAATTAAACAGTCAGATATTTATGATTATGCTAATGGCTAAAGAAACCACAAAAACATTCGGCCTCGATGGCAAAGCACTAAGAGGAGCCAGTGCCGAAGAACATCAAGCACTGGTGGATATGACCCGCGATCAGGTGATGGATGAAGACTATGCGGTGCTAAAAACAACAAGGCCCCGACTCTCGGCGCCATTTACTGAAGAGTTATTGGTGGAAACTGACCGCACTCTTGCTCAGGTGAGAAAGATCACGCAGGAGTATGCTGTGAAAGCTGGGGAAATCGATACCGCCGCCTTATCCGACTTGATAAATAGCCATATCCATGTCATTCCCTGCCCCGGTCATAAGGCTGATCCGAAAAACTGGGTACATAAAACAGTGCCGCTAAAAAATAGCACCAGAAAAGACGAACTAAAAGCTGTTAGCTAACACCCTCAGCTCCTCTTAAAATCCGTTTTCTATCGGTACACACACCCATGAGAAAACTGCTCACTCTGCTAGGCACTGCATTTTTTCTGTTGCTTGCAACGGTATTGATCTATCTTTTCACCTTGCCAAAGTTCACAGAACCTTCAACTGAAATAATTGAAGCCAATCCTGAGCAACTCGCCCGCGGTGACTACCTGTTTAACGCAGTACTCGGCTGCCCTGTTTGCCATTCCGAGCGCGATTACTCACAATTTGGTGGTCCTCCGGTGGCACCATTTGGTGGAGGTCGTGCTTGCTCTGACACCGGCAAGCCACTGCCTGGTCTTGCCGAGTCCGGTGGACTCCCCGGCACAATTTGCTTTCGCAATATCACGCCACATGAGACAGGTATTTTTGACTGGACCGATGGCGAATTACTTCGCGCTGTGCGTGAAGGTATCGGCAAAGAGAATCAAGCCCTGTTCCCGA
This sequence comes from Gammaproteobacteria bacterium, assembly GCA_029245525.1. Taxonomy (GTDB): domain Bacteria; phylum Pseudomonadota; class Gammaproteobacteria; order Steroidobacterales; genus JABIQA01. The sequence continues at coordinate 22,900 of JAQWPD010000123.1, forward strand.
TAATGCCGTATTTTATTTACCGCAACTTATCAGACGAAGATGCCCAATCGGTAGTCGCGTATGTGCGATCGCTTGAAGCAGTCGATCACTCCCTTCCCGATACAGCGATCAACTTTCCAGTGAATTTGGCAATAAGGCTACTGCCCGATCCGCTAAACAGTCCGGTCCCTCAGCCGGACACGAACAACCCTATAGCCTATGGCAAGTATCTTTCTACGGTAGCCCGCTGCTCCTTTTGCCATTCACCGCGAGACTCGCGCAGTCGCCAAGCCATAGAGGGGCTAGAACTCGCTGGTGGCGTCGAATTTCAGGGACACAATGGTCTGATGTACTCCACGAACCTAACACCACATGCCGAAGGCTTGGGTGAAATGAGTGAAGCAGAATTTCTCGCCCTATTCAGGCGCACCACCGACCCTTCCGCCGCAGATATCAACCTAATGCCATGGACGTACTACGGCAATATGTCCGACGCCGACCTCAGCGCGATCTTTGCTTATCTTCAGTCTGTGCCAGCGGTCAGCTATTCACCCTAGCAACACGATAAGAAGCGGCATAAGAATTCATGCATTCTCCGGTTATTTTGCGGTAACTTGTCTGCTATGGTTCAGTCAACCAAGGGGGATTACTTGAACAGCGCTCAACAGAAAAAACTGCCGGTATCGGCCTACTTCGGCTATGGCGCTGGTCAGGTTGGCGGACAGATACTCCGTGACACACCTGCACTGATCCTGCCCATCTATATGACCACTGTGCTGGGCCTAGACCCAGCCATCGGTGCGCTGGTTATCCTGATCGCTAAAATCTGGGTGGTTATTGCCGACCCCATCGCAGGCGTGATCTCTGATAAAACCAACACCCGCTGGGGACGTCGCCGCCCGTTTATTTTAGCTGGTGGCCTGATCGCTGCGGTTAGCTTCCTGATGCTGTTCTTTGTGCCTGATATCAAAGATCAGGCGTTGTTTATCTATATGGCAGCAATCTATCTATTGCTAAACACCGGCTACTCGATGTTCTCGGTGCCGTATCTGACAATGGCGTCTGAAATGTCGGATGATGCGAACGAACGCACCACCATTTTGTCGTTCAGAAACGCTGCTCTCGCAGTGGGCTTGTTAATAGGCGGAGCCCTGGCACCGGAGATTATCAGCCGGGCGATACAGGACTATGGACAGACCGCACAACAAGCCTATGAATGGATGGCCCTGGTGGTGGGCAGCGTTATTATGCTTTCTACCCTATGGGTGTTCTTCGGTACACGGGGCGCCAGAGGCACACCGGCTGATGAAATCACCCTACCGTTGCTGGAGCAAATTAAAACCGCGTGGGCAAATAAGCCGTTTGTCACGCTCATCACGGCCAATATCGTGCAATACATCAGCGCGGGCATCGGTTACGCCGGCGGCCTGTTCTTCTTTGCCTATGCAATGGGGTTTGGCGCACAATCATTCAGCGTTATTGCCATTTGGATTGTGGTTATTTGCTTCTCTTCGATTGCCGCGATGCCCATACTGGTATGGGCCGCAAAGCGCTGGGGGAAAATGCCAGTGTATAAATGGTGCTTATTTTTATACGCTATTTGTATCCAGTTTTACTGGCTGGCCGATAAAGACTCCATGTGGATCGTCTGGCTAATTGCAGGTGGTATAGGCTTCTTAAACGGCGGCTTTATTCTGATGTCATTCTCGGTACTCACTGACACCATTAATTACGATCGTATTAAATCAGGAATCAGCCGTGAAGGCGCTTTGTCTTCCGTTTATTCGGCAGTAGACAAGGTAGGCAATGCCTTGGGCTCCGCTGTTTTCCTCGTGTTCCTTTCATTCATCGGCTTTGTTGAATCGACTGATGGCAGCATGGCACCACAGAGTGACTCGGTGAATACTTGGATTGCGTTTGCCTACATTCTGGTGCCGGCTATACTGCACTTGAGCAGTATCCTGGTACTCAATCGCTACAAGCTGGAAGACTATAAAAAGCAGCCCAAGTAAGGTGGAAAAGCTGGGTTAGAACCCACGATGAGAACCTGGCACAAGCTCTCGGCTATCCGCTTCGCGCCGGTACTCCGTGTCGCTCTGACACAACTCAACGATGCCGGCCCATCCTTACCGTAAATCTTGACCCGCAGTTCGCAACGATTGCTCGGGCAGACATAGGGCATACGTCTGCGTATAGGCTCTGCCCGCTGCTTGTACAGTTCCGCAGATTTCGCAGCAATATCAGGCTGCCGTGGCATAATTCAAGCCATCCAACCAATCGGCAACCGTGCGCTAGCGGCTGCCCAAGCGGAGAACAGCATGATCTTACTAACCGGAGCTACCGGTAAAACCGGTGGTGCAGTAGCAGAATCACTCGCAAAACTAGGCGTACCTTTTCGCGCCATTGTCAGAGATCAAAACAAGGCCGCAGGGCTAAAGAGCTTGGGTGGCGAACTTGCTGTAGGCGACCTTTCTGACAGAGCCTTTCTTGACCAGGCGCTAGAAGGCATAACCAAGGCCTTTCTGGTATTGCCGAACGTGGAAGATCAAGAAGTGATGGAAGCGCAGTTTGTAGATGCCTGTGCGGCAAAAGGCGATATCCATCTGGCATATCTCTCATCAATGGAATCGATTCCTGGTTGCGCCACCACCGTCACCAAAATGCATGTCCGGATAGAAGAGCACATTCGCAACTCCGGCCTCAACTACACAATGATTCGTCCAACCTTCTTCATGCAATTGTTTATTGGTTCAGCCGCTAAGATCAAAGAAACCGGCAACATCGTCATGCCAACCGCTGATGGCACCGTTGTTCCCACCGACATCCGTGACGTAGGCGATGTCATCGCCAAAGTACTCACCGAAGACGGTCACGAAAGCCAAAGCTACGACATTACCGGCCCTGAGTTACTTACTCTGGGCGAAGTCGCAGCAAGGTTCAGCAAAGTACTTGGTAAAGAGATTAAGCATGTCAGTCCGCCCATGAGTGCCTACTCAGATGTACTGCGTAAAGTAGGTTTTCCGGAATGGAGAGTTGAAGCCGTCACAGGTGAGCTCGGCGGTATCGCCGCTGGCATGATTGATCATAAGACTGACCTAATGGACGAAATGCTGGGTCGCCCCGCACGCAGAATTGACGATTTTGTCGCCGACTATGCACACCTTTTTAAGTAAGCGCTCATGAACAAGCGTCGGTGGCTTACAAACCACCAACTTGTTTACCTGAGCTGACAACCCACACTACACCAAGGTGTCGGCAAGTGGGCCTTGCTGTTTTCGGGTTATTACCCAATAACTCACGACGGCTATAGCCCCCACAGTCACCAGCATGTTGAACGTCAGAAACATTGGAACGGAGATCGCCAGTGCCATGTTTCGCGCAACATTAACGACGGTATGCCAAATAGCCGCCATTAAAATACTTTGGGTTTTATCGTGGATTAGCGTAAGCCATATCGTGGCCGACAAGATGCCCAAGCCGAAACCCATAAATTGCACAAAGCCAAATTCGGGGCGTGACAAGAACTGTGGCAGATGCCAGAACAGCCAAAACGGGAACAACACTAAAGAGGCCAACAGTGGACCGCGTGACTTTCGCAGCCAGGGTATAGCAAAACCCCGCCAACCGGGCTCCTCACCAAATCCCTGAACCATGCCACCGACGACAACTAATTCGAACAGTCCAATAGCGGTTAAGTAATACAACGATTTTTCGGTAACAAACTGCGGCTGCTGCCCGGTGTTTACCCATGAAATGGCAACTGCTATAGCCAACAGCAAGAACGGGCTAAGGCAACTGAATAACAGCCAGACCTTAGGCACTCGCCAGTGCAGCAACCCACGCAGGATCACAGTCACACCGGCCGTGCCACGCAGCGCCTTCATAACCAATAGGGCAGCAACCAGCGGCCCGAAGGCTGCCAGCATTTCGACTGCATGCGGCACATCCGTATCGATGAGCCCGCGGCTCGATAACGCCAGTGGCGCCGTTAAGCTCCAGGTAAGCCCATAGGCCAGAAGCACATAACTGAAGAACGGGTAACGCTGGATTAAATCCCGAATCATGAGCAAAGCTATGCAGCAGGCTTAGGTGGGATGCGTACTTGAGACTCGACAAAGCCATCCAACTGGCTAACAAGATCACGCCACTCCGACAATCGTGGGTGGCCACTGTAATCGAATTTGTTGCCGAGGCTGGTCATTAAGTAAGCAGCAATCGCGAAGTCAGCTATGGATAAGTCGCCGACAATAAATTCTCTATCTTTAAGCTGCAATTCCAGCACATCGAACAATGGATCAATCACAGCCATATCGGTCTCATCACCGGTTTTAAACCGACCCATTAAGGGCATTAAATGACAACTCTGCCAGTGCAACCAGCGATCAACATCTGCTCTGCCGCGAACATCTTCAGGCAAGGAATGAGTTTGCGGAAACTTTCGGGCCAAATAACTTAAAATGGCGTTGGATTCCCACAGACTAAAATTGCCATCCACCAGCACGGGCACCTTGCCCATTGGGTTAAACGCCAGAAACTCGTCAGTAGACGTCTCTTTTTTCGCAAAATTAACCTGATGAATGTCTACCGGCAAATCGAAGTGTTTAACAAAAGCGACAACCTTGCGGTTGTTCGGAGTAATGGGAAACGTATGCAGTAACATAGTGCGGCTCGGCAGCGACATAATTTTGGGACACGTCTAGTATGCCCTATTGTGCATAAAAGCACAGGGCGTTGCCGCTGGCAGGCCAGCTACTCGATAAGCTCGCCATCCCACTGGACGGTGCTGCCGGTTAGCTCTATAGGGAATTCATCCATTACCTGAATCATGCCGGCAACGCTTTGTTCAATAGGTATAGCATTGGTGCCACCCGCATCGGTTTCACCATGAGTTAGAACGCGTCCAGGCAATAACGTGACAACGCGCAGCCCCTGACGCGTCCAGCGCAGTGCGATCTCTAACTGCATGGCATCCAATGACGCCTTACTGGTTTTATACAGTGAAAATCCGGGCACCGGTATACCCCGCTTGCCTTTACCAGTAGTCAAAGCAGCCATCAACTTGTGATCACTCTTCTTAACATTGGGATAAAAGGCTTCTGAAACCTTCAGCGGACCCATTACGTTGATTCGATAGGTACGGATAAACTCATCGTAATCGATAGTACCGACCATCTGCGATTTCTCGGGGCCTTTCATCAAGCCTGCATTATTCAGCAATACATCAATCGGCTGATCTTTATATTTAGCGGCCAGCGCATCAATACCCTCGTGGTCTAGCAGGTCAAGGCGCTCAACAACGACATTAGGATGATCTGCCGCATAGGCATTTAACTCTTCGGCAGAATCCGGGTTACGGGTGGTCGCAATAACCAACCAGCCGAGGTCGGAATACTGCTTTACAAACTCGAAACCAATGCCGCGATTAGAGCCGGTAATAAGCACAGCATTCTGCGCCTTCACACCTGTTTCGCCTTGGGCAAATATCGGTGCAGTTATAAGCATAGCGATCACGACTAAGAGCACTCGTCTAAATAAATTCATCACCACCTCCAAAATTCAGTCATAGAAAAGCACAATAATGGTGCTCCCGCCAACGTTACTCGCGACCTTCAAATACTTCGGCCCAATAGGTGTTGCCCTGTGAAAACCTAGCAGGCCAGCGAGCACCTACACGAGGGTTAAACATGAGCACCAGTCCAAAACACTCCGTCAAGTCGCCATCCACGCCTGGTACATCGCTGAAGTTGTAGCACATACGGTCTTTCTCCCCATTCTCTCCTTCGGTGCGCCATTTACCACCGATGCCTTCCACACTATCAATGGTGTTATCGGGGTTAAAACGAGCATTCACAATTACGACTTCGCCATTAACCTTAATTTCATAACGCATCGTGTTGTTAAACAGGAATGTCCAGTAGTCGGGATGTGCATCACCCTCCAAAGGATGGGGCCGATCTTCGATGAACGTAACATCGACCTTAAAGTCATCGAAGCCTTTCACCGGTGTAATGACTTCAGCGATCTCACCGAAGACCATATTTGCGTCAACCTTCGGCCGCACACAATGCATCCATTCATAGGGGTGAACACCGATACGCTGAATAGCAAAACAGAAGTGGCGCTTGTCGCGCATGCGCCAGATGCCGGTAAGGCCGCGGTTGTTGCCGGTTATGGTTCCATCGTCATTGAAATAGGCGACGAAGCTATAGCTGCCGTCTTCATAAGGGATAGTGAACTTTACTGTATTGTTCATATACAGCGCCCAGAACTCGGGGCTGCTGCTCTGCAACTCGGCATCCAGCCCGCCGGTTACAAGAGTTGCGGTTTTCGCCTCATCCCAATCCACAGAACCGCTGCTGCGAAGCACGTAAGCGGTTAAAGGCAGAACCTTATCCGCTGGAATATTAACGGCCGGCATTGCATTACCCGGCACTACAGCGCCCGGGTCCTGCACGTAGGCGGCGAACAGCTCCGGGGTCCAGTTACGCGACTCATTCTTCAATGCATCTGAATAGGCGAACCCAGGCTTAGTGCCCAGCTGCCGCTTAAATAGCTCGTGCAGGTTAGGGCCTGATATATCAGCCTGGCCTTCCCCAGCGGTGTGACAAAAGGCACAGTATTGTTGCCAGGTTTGCTCGCCTGCAATCATGTCGGCGTCTTTTAATGCCTGCTCAGAATAATCATCTGCATGTGACGTTAGTGTAAAAAAAACCAACGCAAAACCAACACTAAGCGCCATTATCACTTTGTTCATATTATGCGTTCCATTAAACCCAATTCAAACATGGTCCATTGTTGCAACAATAAGAGCCCCGCAGAGTATGAATGGCCCGAAAGTCTGCTAGATGGACTGCCTAGAGGCATGATTTGGCAGCCCACGCGGGTTCAATAGTCACGAAACCAGACCAATAGGCAGTCAGCTTTTCCACAGGGCTGCGATTAATCTTCAAATAATGCTATTTCTTGTTGCTGAAAATGCTACCTCAAACTGCCCCGAGTGAAAATAAACGCTCGCCTATTGAACTCATGATCTACAGGAGAACACCCATGAAATCCCGTCTTTTCATAGCACTGCTTGGGGCCGCCCTCAGCATGACACTATCAGGCACCGCCAACGCCGGTGCTCACGGCGGTCAGGCTGTCTCAAAAATTGAAGACCTGCCCGCGCGCAATGGCGATTGGAGTCCTGAAGAGGTCGCCGAAGGGCGCGCACAGCTTATTCAGGCATTCGATGCCGCATGGATACGCATCATCCACAGCAAGCGCTACCAGGATGTGCTGGACAGCGAACCCACTAATATGCCTGGCGCATCAGAGAACTACATCATTCGTCTGGTGGATTGCCTCCCGCAACCTGAAATTGCCCCATGGCCAGAAAAACCGGTTGGCATGTTTAAAGACATTCTCGATACCGGCGTTATTCGACAGCTCACACAGGGCGTTCCTGAAACTCAAGCAAACACTTCATGGTACTTCTCGGGCGTGAGTCAGAAGTTACAGGAAATGGTCATTGATGATATCGCTAATCACTACAACACAAAGTTGAAAGTCGAGAGCATTGTGCTGGCGCCAGGTCGGTTACCGGCAACATCAATTCTTACTGCCAACAAAATCGATTTCATTTCACAGCTAAATGCTCTTGGTGGCAACACGCAAGGCATGCGCCGTCGCACATCACGCCGTTTTAGCTGCACAATGTCGGCATCAACTCAGTTCATTCACATACCAGCAAAATCTGAACTGGTCCAAGAAATCAAATCTCTTGGTGATCTGGTAAATCGCCCAGATATCTCCGTATGCGCTGGACCTCTCACTACACAAACTGCACAGGCATTCATGCCTGAACATACGGTTAAGACTAAGTATGTTAATGACCTCACTGTCTGCGATAAAGCCGTTAAAGATGGAAAGCTGGACGTCATCATCAACCCACTGAATGACCTTTCAATAGCTGGCATTGATGGCTATGTTGCCGTGCCGACCATGATAGTTGCCGGCACACCGTTATGGGTAGCTGCCGAAAATATTGCGTGCGACGACGATGGTAATCCCAAAACCGAAGACGAGTGCTACCGCGTAGACTAGTGGTGTAAAAGCATAAGTTCAAAACCAAAAAGGCCGCGGCATTCGCCGCGGCCTTTTTGTTATCAGCTTTAATACACTTGAAACTATCAGATAATAACTTTATGTGATTTGCTACTTGGTAAACTGGTTTAATCCAGCGCAGGTAACGGCTCATTTTCAGCTGCATAAACACTGAAGCTTGAATCATTCTTGCTGCCCCACGAGCTTGCAGGTGGCGCCTGAAAGTACTCGGGGTAACGCTCTTCAGTAATCTTTCTCAGCGGTGCAGGAATATCATCTATGGTTTTGAGCTTAGTCATAAAACTACGGAAAATGACTGAACCGTCGGCCTGGCCCTGACGCATCCATGGCAGCCATGGGCCCACACGCGTCCAAGTACCATCGTAATGAGCGCCTGTAACATCCTGATTAGCAAGCTCCTCATAATTAATAACGCGCTGGAAGATTTCGGCAATACGCAAGACTTTACCGGCAGACTCACGCGGCCATTCTTCAGGCGTCAGCTCACTTGGAAATGCAGTATGCACCTCAAACGTTGAGAAGACTTTGTCGCCAAAACGCTCCCAACCCAAAGGCAAAGGCACTTGCATTAGTGTACCGTCAAAATCCATCTCAATCGCAACGCCAAATTTTTCGCTAACGATGAGGTGTGCATTCACCGTCATATTGTGAATAGGCTTCACATCACAGATTTCGCCAGTGTAGGGGTTCTTCCACTGATCAATAAACTCGCCGGTTTTAAGGTCTTTATAAAAAGCCAGTTCACGGTTATATATTTTAAATGAGCCGTCAGATTGCTCTTCTGCCCGGACTACGCCAAATCCTTCAAAACCGATAAGTGGCTTCAACGGACGATCACGACGTGTATCGCCAAACACTGTGCCTCCGAACCAGCCCGGGGTTTCTATTGAGGGGTCAAGGTTAGCCGTGGCTTTAACAAAAGCACGTAAGCTCTGCGCAGGATCATTGAAATCCACATTCTGCATATTAGGCTGAGCTTGAGCCTGCTGACCACCACCGTTTGAGCCACAGGCGCTTATCATTGCGCCGCCGGCCATCAGGCCGCCAACACCGGCAATAGATTTAAGGGTTTCACGCCGACTGCGGCTTTTATTTGTCCAATTATCGTTCATATGTTTGCTCCTCAACGGGGGGTTGAAGTATACCCGAGCTTTAATGGTGAGCGGGGCACTTGCTCAAGAAAATTCTACACCGATGGTCATTGGTGGCCGACGTCTTTCCACCCTGTGGCGACCAAATATCCGTTAAGAGTCATTAGCCCGGGATAATTCGCCTGCAGTGCATCGACATCTGCATCGTAACCAACTTGGTCATACCATTGAAATAACGGCCGTATGGGTTTAGGTAATGCAGCAAGATATTCCTCCAGCGGCATACGCGTATAAACGATTTCTGTGCCCATAACCTGACTGAATGTATCCACATATTCTCGCACAGTCATCCGGTCTCCAGCTATATTCTCTGCTCTACCCAACCAGACATCGGGATGATCAAAAGCCTCGCCAGCAAAAAACCCGATATCACGGATACTAATAAACGCAAGAATGCGGTCAGGTGAGCGGGACTCGACAATACCATTAGCGAGTATGCGTTGTTGCTGGCCGTCAAAGTTTTCCATGAACGCCACTGGACGCAGCACCGTATAAGGAACACCGCTTTGTACAAGATTAAGCTCAATCTGCATTTTCGGTGAACCTGCTACGCCTTTCCCTGGTTCGGCAGCAGCTCCCGAGGAGTAGACTAAATGCTTGATGCCCGCCTGTTTTGCAGCAGCGATGACATTATTACCCTCTGCTAATTCGTTTCTGGAGTAACCGCTGTAAAAGAAAACTTTATCAACACCCTTCATTGCCAAATCTAGAGATGCAGGATCAGAGTAGTCACCCTGCACAAGTTCCGCACAACGATCTGCTATCCGTAAGGCTTTTTTTCCTTCTGGCTTACGCGTTAAACATCGCACGGCGTAACCGCGTTCTAGCAGCTCATCTACAACGGCATTGCCCTGATTACCCGTGGCACCGCCAACCAGAACAAGCTCTGAAGCTGCGCCTGCAACCGGCCAATACGCTATGGTCATAATTAATAAAATTACACTGCGCACGCACGCTCTCCAGGAACCATCGCGCAAGAGCGACAACGGGATAGTCCGCAAAAATGTGATATAAATTACCGGCCTCACTAAACATCCCAATATACGACAAAGATTACCCCGAGTATCGTTACAAACCCAGGCTGGGGCAAGCACTGCAAAACCTCGGGCTCGGTTATGCACACATTGAAAACTTGCCTAGATTAATTGCAGCATGCCAGTCAATTATTAATTGAGGCTTTGACTGTGTCTAAAGGAGCATCACTATGACAAAAACGCCACGCCACCAAGCGCTGTTGATGCATCTGTTGCTCATCAGTGCGGCTGTATTTGCTGCATCCTGCTCCTCCCAGAAAGATAACGACCCCACAGCTAATTCTGCAATACAACGTGATTGCGAGAGCTGCCCGCTAATGATTCCGGTTAACTCGGGTGAATTTCAGATGGGCACCGCAGTGGCTGATCGCCTCATTGATCCGCGCACTGGCGGCCCCGCAACGAATGATGAGCCACAACATACAGTGCGCATCGAAGCATTCAGCATTGGCATCTATGAGGTGAGCGTCAGAGAGTTTGCCGCATTTATCACTGCCACCGAACACGCTACAGCCACTAAGTGCATGGATTTTAGCAAGCCAGGTGGCTTTACCATTAGCACTGAGCGCAGCTGGCAGAATACTGGCTTCATTCAGGGCGGCGATGAGCCCGTAGGGTGTATCTCTTTTTACGATGCGCAGGCCTATACCGAATGGCTGAGTTACATAACTGGAAAAAACTACCGCTTACCTACCGAAGCAGAGTGGGAATACGCTGCACGCGCCGGCAATACCGGCCCCTACTTCTGGGGTAATACCGAGGATAACGCGTGCGACTATGCAAATGTTCGCAGCACTGGTGCTGACACCATCAGCAAACGGCAAGTCGAGGCTGATAAAGCCGGCTTTCCCTGCGATGATGGCTTTGTCCACACCTCGCCGGCAGGCAGTTTCATGGCCAACGCTTTTGGCGTATACGACATGCAAGGCAATAACTGGGAATGGGTCACCGATTGCAGCCATAAGAATTATGTGGGCGCTCCCAATGATGGCAGTGCCTGGACTGAGGAAAACTGTCAGTTCGGCGTGATTCGGGGTGGCTCTTTTTTGAATCTTGTGCAACGCTCCAGCGTGACCGTTCGCGCCGGTCGGCCACGCTCTGGGGCAGCCAGCAATATGGGCTTTCGTGTCGTTAAAGGCACCACGGCAAGTGAACTTGTTGCTGCCGTAGCTTGGAAGGATGAGACAAATGACGCTTCGGGTAAAGGCGGACAACTGTTCAACGAAAACTGTGCCGCCTGCCATCAGGAGCGCGACGAATTCGAGGGGCTATATGGCAAAGATTCAGAAACTCTGTTTACTGCCATTAAGTTTGGCGGAAATAACGTGATGAGCATGCCGGCTTTTGACCAACAACTCAGTGATGCCGATATTCGCGTCCTCGTAAACTATGTTCGAAGCCAAAATGGCTGGTAAGTCATGAGCAAGGTCATCCTATTTAACAAACCGTTTCGGGTGCTCTCACAATTCCGAGCGCATGAAGACAAGGTTACCCTCGCGCACTATATCGATGACAAAAGTCTGCGGCTGGCAGGGCGGCTTGATTTTGACTCTGAGGGGTTGCTGCTGCTCACCGATGACGGCAAGCTCGCTGCCAAAATTACTGACCCGAAATACAAAAACCCTAAAACCTACTGGGTTCAGGTTGAAGGGCTCCCAACCAGGGAATCACTCACTCAGTTACAGGAGGGTATCCGACTTAAGGACGGGTTTACCCGTCCAGCAGAAGTCTGTTTAATTAATGAACCTGATACCCTCTGGAAACGCGATCCGCCGATACGTTATCGGGCAAATATTCCGACCAGCTGGATAGAACTCACAATCCGCGAAGGCAAAAACCGACAGATACGGCGCATGACCGCTGCAATAGGACACCCTACCCTGCGATTAATCAGGGCGCGCGCAGGGGAATGGTTACTGGATAAACTGCAACCCGGTGAGATTCGAATAATTAGGCACAGGTAATCAACTCGCTGGGCATAGGCTAGCTAAGACTTGAGCAAGAAAGAATCGGTGAGCGGAAAACCGACCGGTTACCTTGCGGTTTGGTCGGAAATTTTCACAACTCCCCGCTACAATCGGGGAGCGTAGACTAAAATTTAAACCACTTTTCGGGAGCAATCATGTGCCTGCAATCTAGAGCTCTGGCAACAATACTGGCAACTTTCTGGGCGCTTGCCGGCATTAATGCATCGGCCGACTCAACCGGGCTTACGCAACTACCGACAGCGCAGAACTACTGTTTGGCGGCGCAACGTGTGCTTGCTCGCACGCAATTGGACATGGACCTGGTAGTGCATGAAGACTTCAATCGCTTCGTCAAATCCAAAGCCATTATTAATGGCCCCGATGGGCGCCCGCAGATTCAACAATTCAATTGGTTGGATGCTGATGGCAAGGTTCTTGGCATTTCCTGCAAATTAAAAAATACCGATCATCTTAACCTCACCTTTGGTGCTGGCAGTGCGGGACCGGATTTACCGTGTCAGGAGATGAATCGGCAAGTGCTTGGTTTGCTCAGCGCGCAACTAGGGCCAAGCGCCTTTTCAACGTATCGGGCAGTAATATTTGATCCCGATGAATCACCCGGCAATCCGGAAACCCGGGGAATGACCGGCCCGGAATGGCTAAAACCCCATCTTCTGGCCTATGTCGGGACGGCAAATGGAGGTCAGGAGCTCCATATCGTCAGCAAAGGGTTCATCGTTGAATTCACCGACCCCCGCTTTAACAAAGCCCCCGACAGGTTCCGCGGGGTGCATTACTGCCATTTTATCGCACCCGGGCAGCTTGAAAAACTGCTCACAGGAGGCAGCGAACCACCCATCAGCGTAGGCCGAAACCCCACTGCCGATGATCTCGCCACAACCACCGGGCTCGGCAGCCGCTGAAAAGGGCAAAAAATCAGGCCTGTGGACAAAACCATGGCTGTAAAAGCTCGTTTTTGACGGAATCCGAGGCCAACAAGCCATAACTGTAAATTTCAGACAATTTTCATAGTTTTACGCTGGTTCATACCGCAGCCACCTGTTATTATCTCGCGCCCACAAGCGGGTATTCCTGAATAACGGGAGTAGTGCTCTGAAAAGCACAGACACGCGTAATGCAATGCCAAACCCTAGCTTCCGTCCGGCGCCCTGGCCTTAATTTGAGCTCAGTGCGCCATTTGTGTTTGCCAATTGTCGAACTGCATAGAGTTACACGGAAACGGGCTTCGGCAACCCGCATTTTATTAACCAACAATTTTTAAGTGTAGAGCTTTCATGACTGACCTTAGTTTGTATAGAAACATTGGTATCTTCGCCCACGTGGACGCGGGCAAAACCACCACCACTGAGCGAATCCTGAAGCTCACCGGTAAAATTCATAAAACTGGCGAAGTGCATGACGGGGCTGCGACCACCGACTTCATGGATCAGGAACAGGAACGCGGCATTACTATTCAGTCAGCGGCAACAAGC
>JAQWPD010000008.1 GCA_029245525.1 Gammaproteobacteria bacterium
TCCTGCCGCAGAGGCCATGGCAGCAATGCAAAGTGATGCTGCCGTGACTGTCACGATGGATGATTGGCTGGTCATGCAGCCTGCCAGGGTAACGCCCACCACTGGTATCGTGTTCTACGCTGGTGCTTATTGTGATGTGCGCGGTTATGCGCCCATGCTGAAAGAGGTGGCTGCCGCCGGCTATCTGATTGTTGCACCCACCATGCCCTTCGACTTCTCGATCTTCGCGCCAGACATTGCCGATGAGGTTCGTGCCGCCTATCCTGAAATCGATCAGTGGATTATTTCGGGGCACTCAATGGGCGGAGCAATGGCGGGCCGCTATGCCTTTTTAAATCAGGATAACCTGGCAGGACTGGTAGTCTTTGACTCCTACCCGCCCGCCACCCACAGTCTCGCCGATTCAGACCTGCCGATGCTGCTGTTCGAACGCGCGCGCGCTGATGGCTCACAGGATCAAAAGTTTATCGACAATGACAACCTGTATCCGGAGGGCACGCCCAAGGTGCTTATTCCCGGCGGTCAGCACATGTACTAAGGCTCATTTGATGGAGGCTCTTACGAAGAAGCCTGGGAACCGGGCATTAAACGCAGCGTGCAGCAACGCATTGTGATTGAAGCTGTAATCGAAGGGCTTGATAGACTCACCACCCAGTTAAATGGTGAAGAACCCACCATTGAGGGGCAAGATAAGCCAGACAATATAATCGATGACCTGCCTGAGGAAACCGACGTCATCATTAGCGATCAAGAAGCTGCTTAAGAATTAAGGTGTCACCTTTAATTTACTTGAGCAGCGCAGACAACCAATACTGGGAGCCCTGCTCGGCCAAGTCCAGCACCAACTCAAACCCGGTTTCGTCACCGTAATACGGATCGGGCAGCTCGGTATCCGGCCTTACGTTGTCTAAAAACAACCGCAGCTTATGGTGATGCTCTGGAGGGCTTGCGCGCAATAGAATATCCAGGTTGCTCTGGTCCATTGCGAGGATCAAATCGAAATACTTAAAATCGGAATCGGATACCGCCCTTGCCCTAAGGCTACCCAGCTCAATACCACGGCGCTTGGCAGCTGCTGTGGAGCGCGGGTCCGGTGCTTCGCCGACGTGATAAGCATGGGTGCCTGCCGAATCAACCACAATGTCCGCCAAAGCATTATGCTGTTGCAACAAATCACGGAACACGCCCTCAACGGTTGGTGACCGACAGATATTGCCCATGCACACGAAGAGTATTTTCATGCATCTCTGTCCGGTGTTAAGCAAGTAAACGCCTAACCTGCTCAAGGTCGGCTTCGGTATCGACATCGGGCCCGTTTGAAACCACAGCGGGTGCAATTCTGATGTCCATTCCGAGCCACATTGCACGCAGCTGTTCTAAATGCTCCACCAGCTCAAGGTCACACGGTGGTGTATTGGTAAGTGTTTCTAAGGCAGATACACGATAGCCATACAAACCCAAATGACGCCATGCGGTGGGAATCACGTCTGGCTCACGTGCATTCGACGGAATTGGTGAACGCGAGAAATATAACGCACGACCGGTTTGGTCAAAGGTAACTTTTACAACATTGGTATCGGCATACTCTTCTGCGGATTCAATCGGCACACACAGCGTTGCCAATGCTGCATCGCTATTGTCCAGCAGCAGATCAGCAACCTGGCGGACACTTTCAGGCGGAATCATCGGCGCATCACCCTGCACGTTTACAACCGGAGTTTCAGGCGACCAGCCTTGCAGACGAGCAACCTCAGCAACGCGATCGGTGCCCGAGGCATGATTGATATCGGTCATCACAACATCCGGCGTAAAACCACGCACAACATCGGCAACCTCTGCCGAATCGGTGGCCACAATCACTTCTGAGGCACCCACTTGAACACAGCGCTCATACACATGCTGCACCAAGGGCTTACCCGCAATATCCAATAAAACCTTGCGCGGCAAGCGCGATGAACTGAGCCGTGCGGGTATAACAATTTTAAAATTCTCGTTCATGAGCGCTGCCTATTTCTTCGCTTGCCGTGTGCCCGGCTTCTCGCCGGCTGGTTTCGGCGACTGCTTGCGCCCGTTCAATATCTCGCCCCGAAGCTTAGCGCATACAGTCTGAATCAGCCGCTGCTCCACCTCAGGCTCAAATACTGCACGCACCGGCACATACCAACAATTCTCATCAGCGTTAGCAGAATATTTCACCGCATCCTTCTCAGTCATCAGCACGGTGGCACCCTCAGTCAACATAGGCGCCATATCCACCATGCCATGATCTTCAACATCTATGGCCAGCGACGCAATATCAAAGCGCGCCAGCAGTTCATAAAATCGCTTAGGATTACCGATACCCGCCAGTGCCCGCACACTTGTGCCACTGAACTTATCCAGCCCACGATACTCGCCCGTTTTCAGATTTACAGCAGGACCGGGTACAAAATCGAAACTTCCTTCAGGAATATCTTTAGGCAGGTCTTTCGCATTAGTCAAACCACGGTCGCCATGCTCCGGGGCTCCTGTTTTACCATTAAACAGAAGCGCGTCAACGCTGCTCAAGCGATGCGGCAGTTCGCGCAAAGGACCCGAAGGCAACAACCAACCGTGGCCTAAACCGCGACTGGAGTCAACAACCACCAACTCCACTTTCCGCCCCAAGCGGTAATGCTGCAATCCATCGTCCGAAACAACCACATCGACATCACTTCGGGCGAGTAACGCCGTTACCGCTGCAACCCTATCAGCACCCACCTGCACCGGAAACCCGGTCGCGCGATGAATCAGGAACGGCTCGTCACCGACTTCTGCGGGAGAACTGTCCGCGGTCACCGCCATAACATCATCAACGCGTTTGCCGCCATAACCGCGGCTCACCACGCCCGGCGTAAAGCCCTGAGCCTGAAGTTGTCGTGCTAGCCAGATAACAATGGGCGTTTTGCCGGTGCCGCCGGTGGTGATATTGCCCACCACCACTACGAATACGCCGGTATCAACACAAGCCAATAGGCCACTGCGATAGGCCAAACTCCTTAACGAAGTAAAAAGGTAATACAGGAGTGTTAGCGGTGCCAAAAAATACAGAGCCGCAAACTGCAGCCCCTTAGGTGTGTACCAGACTGATTCTATCCAGCGCGCCAGACGGGTCCGCATACCTACCCTGCCTTAGTAGCGCAACGCATTACTGCGCCTCAGCTTCTTGAAACTGCATGTTATGCAAGGCTGCGTAAGCACCATCAACAGCCATTAACTCAGAATGGCTGCCGCTTTCAATCACCTGGCCGGCCGACATCACAATAATCCGATCAGCATTTTCAATGGTGGATAAGCGATGAGCAATAACAAAGGTGGTCCGCGACTGCATCAGCTCGTGCAGCGCCGTCTGTATATGTCGCTCCGATTGGGTGTCGAGTGCAGAGGTGGCCTCATCCAAAATTAAAATGGGTGAGTTTTTCAGTAAGGCCCGGGCAATGGATACCCGCTGGCGCTGGCCACCCGACAACATGACACCACGATCACCTACCATGGTGTTAATACCCTCGGGCATATCTTTGGTGAATTCATCCACATGCGCCGCACTTGCAGCCTTCTCGATATCAGCAAGGGTGACATCCCCGGCACCGTAGGCAATGTTCTCGGCAATGGTCTGATTAAACAAAGTCACTTCCTGACTCACAACACTTATAAACGAGCGCAGCGAATGCAGCGTGTAATCGGCAGACGAAACACCATCAATCAAAATCTGGCCTTCTGTGGGGTTGTAAAAACGCGGAATCAAATTCACCAGCGTGGTCTTACCCCCACCAGACCTGCCGACGATGGCAATACGCTGGCCCTGGGGGACAGCAAGATCAATATTCTTCAGAACCAAATCCTGCTCGCCTGAATAGCTAAAGCTCACATTCTTAAAGCTGACCTCGCCACGAACACTGTCAGGCGCATGTCTGCCGGTATCCAGTTCAGCTTCGGCGTCCAACATACCAAAAACACTTTCACCGCCGGCGATACTGCGCTGGATAGTGGCATTGATACCCGTGACTCGCTTCAGGGGTGCCATGAGCAATACAATTGCGGCAATAAAACCACCAACCTCGCTGACACCCGGGGTGATTTTAGTCACCAGATAAATGACGCCGGCCAGCCCCATTGCCGTAATAAATACCGTTGCAGCATTTCCCATGCCAGAAACTGCAGCGAGTCGCAAACCCAGCTTCAGCTCGTTCTGACTAACCTTGGCAAAACGTTCACTCTCGAAGCGCTGAGTATTAAAAAGCTTAATAATCCGGGCAGCCTGCAATGACTCCTGCAGCACCCTTGTAAACTCACCAACCGCCCCCTGTATTTTTGTACTGTGCCGACGAAATACGCCGCCAAGAAAACGCACAATCAATGCGATGATAGGCGCCGTGACAAAAACAAAACCCGCCAACTTATAGTTCAAATAAAACATATAGCTAACAAGGCCAACAACGGTAAGAACATCACGCACAACAACAATAACAAGACCACTGGCTGCGCCAGCCAATTGCCCGAGGTCATAGTTCATCTTCGCCAGCAGCTTGGCTGACGAATTTTTGTCATAGTAGGCGGTCGGCAACACCAAAAACTTATCAAACAATTGCTGCCGCAGCGTACCCACAACCTTCATACTAACCACCGCAAGCCCATAGCCAGAAAGAAAGCCTGCGATACCGCGCGCTAAAAACAACAACAACACACCCAGAGGCAAAAAGTCCTTAATAAACTGCTGTTGCTTGGTGAGCTCATCACCCGCTTCGATAATTTCCGTCAGCGTCTTGATGAGAAAAGCAAAGCCTGTATCAGATGCTGCAAACACTGCCATCGCAATGATTGATGCTAAGAAAATAGGCCATTGCTTTAAAGAAATTCGCAATAACCGCCCGTAAATATCACCAGCGGTCATTTCAGGGTTTTCAGTTTGTACGTTTTTTTCACTCAACACATTTTACCCACAGCGCGCCATAATCCGGCGCGTTTAATCAAAAGGTTACTCATCGGCGTTAACAGTAGAAATACTAATCTCTCGATAACCCAATTTCCCGGCCACATCCATCGCTGTAATCACTGATTGATGACTGGCATTCGCATCAGCGCTTACGGTAATCGCTGTCTCAGAAAAATCGGGCGCCAACTTCGCAACAGCTGCCTCCAGGGTGGCTGCACGACGATCAATCAAGGCCTGACCATTTACCAAGTAGGTGCCCTGAGCGGTGACCGAAATACTCATTTGCTCAACCGATAACTGCAGCGGCGAGGCATTGCCGGCTTCCGGCAATCGAACGCCGATTTTCGACTCACGCACAAAGCTGGTGCTGACCATAAAGAACACCAACAGCAGCAACACCACATCGATTAATGACGTTAAATTGATTTCAGGTTCATCCTGACGCGGAGCACTAAGATTCATTACTGATCTCCGTTCACCGCAGTCATCGTGTTTGAATCGAGCGTATCGAGATACTGCTTACGCAGCAGCGACTCCACCAATGTTAAAGCTTCACGCTCCATCTGCACCACCAGAGCATCGATGCGGCCGCGCAAATAGCGATAACCAATAAGCGATGGAATAGCCACACATAAACCGGCAGCCGTGGTAATAAGCGCTTCGGAAATACCACCCGCCAAAACGCCCGGGTCACCGACACCATGGGTGGTAATGGCAGCAAACACGTTAACCATGCCAATCACCGTGCCCAGCAGGCCCAGGAGCGGTGAGATGGCGGCAATGGTGCCCAGAGAATTAAGATAACGATTGAGCTCATGCACCACGTGCCGGCCCGTATCTTCGATACTTTCTTTCATCACCTCACGATTGCGGTGACGGTTATTTATGCCGGCCGCCAGTATCTGACCCAGCGGGGAGCTGTTATTTAACGTCTCGATCTGCCGGCGACTGAGGCTGTCGTCTTTAACCAGTGCCCAGACTTCTTTGGACAGATTTGGCGGCAACACGCGCTTCTCCTGCAAGGTCCAAAGACGCTCGAGAATAATCGCGAATGCGAGGATAGAACCTGCGATGATGGGCAGCATAACCCATCCGCCAGCCTGCACTATTTCCAGCATTGTGGTGTTGGTTCCCTTGCGCTATTGCTAACTAATATGGGTCAGCGCCAACTATACCGTGCGAATCGCTGCGGTGCACAGTTTTGGTGACCTTACAGGCGCCTCAGCAGGCGCTATTTTAAGCCTATTAAGAGCATCATAGTCCACTGCATGCTGTGACCGCGGCGTTGTCGACCCATGGCCAACGCAGCAGCGTCCGTGCCGGTCGCCAGGCGCGTTCGAGGCGCACGCCCCGTTCGTCCACCACAAACCCCAATGCGCCTGAGGTGCCGGTGTTCAATACGCAGCTGCCGCTGGCCGTCCATCGACGCACCACGGCCTCACGCGGAAACTTCCAGTGATTGTGCCATGCGGTCGATGCCACCGCGAAATCAGCCTGCAACATCTCAACAAATGCGGCTGTCGATGAGGTCAGACTCCCGTGGTGTGGCATAACCACCAAATTGACCGGCCCAGGCACCCCAGCGGCCACCAAAACACCCTCTGCTGCCGCTTCAATATCGCCTGGCAATAAGATCCGCTGACCCGCGTACTCAATCAGCAACACACAGGAGCCGTTGTTATCCGACCACCGATGTCCCGCCGATGGGTGGACTGCTGTAAACAGTACGCCATCACCGATAGCTTCGGGCCAGATCCAGCGCCATTGTTTACCGGCCACGCATTGCAACGGCTCTATTCCGGGAAACGCCTGCTGCACACTGGCAAGCCCTCCGGCGTGGTCTGAATCGCTGTGCGACACAATAAGTGTATTTGGGCGTCCGCTGTCGAATTGACGAATCGCGGGCAAGACCACTGAGGCGCCAGCATCGCCACCGCCCCAGGACGGCCCGGTGTCATAAAGCAGACTATGCTCTCCGGCGCGAACCAGCACCGCCAGACCGTGACCGACGTCGAGGACATCCAGCTTAAGCAGCGAGTTTCCTATAGGCTTCACACCGAACACCGCCGGCAGTAGCAACAGGAGCGCCAGATAGCGCCCTGGCATGGCCGGAGGCGCAAGCAACAACAGCACTGCCAGCAATGCACTCAGTAAGGCCATAACATTGGCGGCAAACAGGCTTAGTGTTGCCGCAGGTAATTGTGCCAGCCACTCGAGTACAACAAAGCACTGCTGCAACAGCACACTTAGTGCAGCAAATAGCAGATCGGCCAAGGCAGGAAAAGTCACTGTACAAATAATGGCGAACAACAACAGCGGCACAATCAAAATGCTGAATAACGGAATGGCGATCAGGTTCACCAATGGCGCCAGCAATGACAGTTCACCAAAAAACCACGCCCCCGGGACAGCCAGCGACAAAACCAACGCGCATTGCAACTGCGCAAGCTGTCGGCCACGACGCCATACGCTGCGGCCAGAAAACCCCTCACTTAAGGTGACGTGACGACTGTGATGATCTTTTCCTGCTCCAAATAGCCGCGATGCATGAATCAGCGCTGCTACAGCAGTAAAAGACAACCAGAAGCCTGCCTGAAAGGCAGCCAGAGGCTCAAGAATTAACGTAGACACCACCGCACAGCTCAGCAGATCAAAGCCAGAGTACTCGCGCCGCGAGAGCATCAATGCAGTAAACAATAGCAGCATCAGTAATGCGCGGTTCGCCGGCAGTCCAAAGCCCGACAGCACCGAATAAGCTATGCCAGCCGATGCTCCCATCAACCATGGCAACAACGCGGTGCAGCCAAACCAAAGCAAGACGCGGCCCAACAGCACGCCAAGCCCTGCCGCCAAACTGATGTGCAAACCCGAAATCGCCAGCAGATGCGATGTACCGGTTCGTCTGAATACCTGCCAATGGTGCTGAGTGAGGTTGTGCCGAGCACCCACACTCAGTGCCAGCAACAATGGCAACGCATCCGTGCCGGGCTTAACACGAACTGCAATTTCTTCAGCCAGAGCCGAGCGCAGTTTTAGAACCGCATCGCTGAAGGCATGGACTGGTGATTCAGCAGGCACCTGCGGTGCCAGTGGATTATTTAGCACACTATTAAACGTCGAGTCACGCACATAGCCAACGGCAATAATATTGTTCAGATACATCGCCCGCGGATAATCAAAGCCGCCAGGATTGGCCAAACCGCGAGGCTCACGCAAGCGTAATAGCAATTGCCAGCGACCACCAACCCGAATATTTTCGGGCGGTGAATACCAATTCAGGCGCACAGTACCGCGCAGATTTTTCGGGTGATCAAGCCGGAAATCAAATCGTGTCGAACCGTTGCGAGTCACCGGAAACGACACCACCCTGCCGCTTACCCGCACATCATTCCGAATCTGCGTGCCTTGGTTATCAGTCAGAGATGGCGGCAACTGAGGGTACACGCTGTTGTGATGCCACACCCACAGCATGAGCAGCGGCACGATGCCATAACGAACAAACCGCCAATCTGTGAACCAGCAGCAAAGACAAACCGTGCCAGCAACAGCCACAGCGTATAAACTAGCGGCAGAACTGGTTAAGGCAAAATAAGGCGGTAAAGCGCAGGCCAACACGGATGCCGCCACGGATAAGATGGCTAATATGGCAGGACCGGGTGCTGGGTTTTCGGCAGTCGATCGCATAATGCAAAGCTCCAGTCAGCAGTAAGGTCCGACCAGTACCATTTGATGCACGGCCGCGGTCAAACTCGGCATGTGCAACCGCAACACTGATACCGAGCTCTATAGCCCGACAGGTCATAGTAGGTAATGCTAAGAAAATACTTCACAGGAGTTTCCCGCCGGTATCGGCAGAAAGAACATCCATGGTACATGGCGCCGATGACGTATCTCATGAACCATCCCGTGTACTTTTCGGTGAATCGAAAAACCGTTACCCGCGCAATCTGGATAGGCATCTTCGTCGGGTTTATACCGATTCCAATGCAAATGGCGGTCGCTGCAATACTGGCCATCATGGCCAGAGTAAACATTCCCGTTGCGGTGCTCGTTGTCTGGATCACCAACCCACTGACTATGGTGCCGCTGTTTTATCTCGCCTACCGACTTGGTGCGGCGATGCTCGATATGCCGATTGAGCTTTGGCCCTCAGAACACAGTCTGCTGGACATGTCGCAAGGTATTGGGGGTGTTTGGAAGGCTACACTGTATGGCGGCGTGGTGCTCGGCTTGTCTGTGGCAACGGTCGCCTACATTAGTGTGAGTATCATCTGGCAAGTCTCAACAGCAATCCGTTATCGCGAGCGCAAACAACGGCGTAAACTTCGTGCCCGCAAAGCTCAATCCACCCAAACCGGTGACCCGGCCAGTATTACAAAACAAAACCCGGGCGCAAACCCAGATTAAGCCGCCAAGCAATCTGGCGAGGCAATTCGCTCCGGTTCAGCCAATGAGTCAACCGCCGCCTTGATACGGTTTTAACTGACCCTGATCAAGCTCAACAATTCGATCCATGCGCGCCGCTAAATCCAGATCATGAGTGACTACGATTAAACTGGCGCCGGACTCCTGATTCAGCTCCAGCATTAGTTCAAATACAGTTTCTCCGGTTTGTTCATCCAGATTACCCGTGGGTTCATCGGCCAAAATAACCGCAGGCTGTGTCACTAATGCACGGGCCACAGCGGCACGCTGACGCTCACCGCCAGACAGCTCGCCAGGCCGATGAGTAAGCCTATCCTGCAAACCAACGCGCCCTAGCACTTTAGTGGCGGAGGCAATCGACTTACTTACCGGATCGCGACGCATCAACAGTGGCATTGCCACATTCTCAAGCGCAGTGAACTCGGGCAATAAATGATGAAACTGATAGACAAAACCCAACGCCTCATTGCGCAACACACCGCGCTCTTTGTTACTGAGTTTTGCCAGATCTTTGCCGGCCACTTCGACGGTACCCTCATCAGGCAAATCCAAGCCACCGAGCAGCTGCAACAAGGTGGTTTTACCTGCCCCCGAGCGACCAATAATAGCCAAAGATTCGCCCGCTTTTATCTCAAGACTGACATTGCTGAGCACTTCAAGTTCTTGTCCTGCATCACTGAAACTGCGACTTAAGTTATTGCAGCGTAGAACGATTGGATTCTCGTGAGTACTCATGGGTTACCTATTAAAAAAACAGTAAAGATAATTGAAGTCATTCATGACGCAAAGCTTCGGCAGGTCTTGTAGTTGCCGCCTTCCAGGCGGGATACAGGGTCGAGAGTACGGCCAGAACAAATGCAATAAGCGCCACTTGTAATACATCAACCCACAACAACCGGCTTGGGAAATCACTTATAAAGTACACATCTGCTTCAAGAAACCGGAACCCCAATACTGCTTCAACAACACTCACAATAGCTGGCATATTCCAACTCAACAACACGCCAAATAGCACACCAAACACGGCGCCCAGCAAACCAATAAACGTACCCTGCATAATAAAGACACAGAGCACAGAAAGACGAGACGCTCCCAGTGAGCGTAAGATGCCGATCTCGGCACGCTTATCGCGTACCACCATCACCAGCGTCGACACAATATTAAATGCGGCGACAGCAACCACTAACAGCAAAATAATAAACACAATAGACTTAGTGAGCTCAATGGACCGAAAGAAGTTAGCCTGCTGCCGGGTCCAATCGGTCACATAAACTCCGCCACCGTATTCGCGGGCCACCTGTCGCACCACTTGACTGGCCTGCATCGGGTCAGTTACCGCTAGACGCACACCGGTCACGCCAGGGCCTGCTCGAAATAAACGGCCAGCGTCTTCAATATGTGTGTATGCCAGAGTCCGGTCGTATTCATACATGCCTGCATGAAAAATACCGGTAACCGTAAAACGTCGGGTTCGTGGCATAAGCCCGGCGGGTGTCATGGTGCCCTGTGTTGTGAGCATAACCAGCTTATCGCCAAGCTGCAGGCCCAGCTCATCAGCAAGCACCGAGCCAATAACAATCCCGTAACCACGCGATTTGAGGTCTTCAAGCCGGCCTTCACGCATCATGCCACCAATGCCGGAGGTGGCCAGCTCCGCTTCGGGCTCAATACCATGCAATCGCACACCGGCAATATCGAGCGCTGAAACGAGTATGCCCTGACCCTCAACAAATGCCGATGAGCTGATTACCCGATCATCGTCTTTTGCGACATTCTGCAAGTACCGATAGTCATCAATGTAATTGTCGATACCACTGATCGAAGCATGCGAAACCACGGTAAGAATGCGATTGCGCACCTCATACTCAAACCCGTTCATCACTGACAACACCACAATCAATACCGTGGTAGCCAGAGCAATTCCTACCACTGAGATCATCGAGATAAAGGACACAAAACGACTCTTATTACGCGATCGCAAATAGCGCAGCGCAACGCTGATTTCGTAGGGATTGATTAGCGGCGCGGATTCACTCATAACGCAGCACTTCTGAAGGCTCTACACCCGCCGCTCGCGATGCCGGATATAAGGTAGCCAGCACAGTAATAACCAGCACAGTAATACTGGTGCCAATCACGTCAGTCCAATGCAAGTCTGCGGGCAAACTGGTTAGATAATAAACATCGCCCGGCATAAACTGAAACCCGAACAGACTTTCAAGGGCCGGTGCCAAGGTGGCGACATTGAGCGACAAATACACCCCAAGTGCTATACCGCAGAGGCAACCCACCCAACCTATAACAGTACCCTGAAATACAAATATCCCAATAATTGTACGGCGTGAGCAACCCAGAGTGCGCAATATCGCTATGCCAGCACGCTTCTCAGTAACCACCATCACGAGACTGGCCACGATATTAAACGCCGCCACACCAATAATTAATGAGAGCAGCAAAGCCATCATGATTTTCTCAATTCGAACGGCCCGGAAATAACTGGCATTTTCTATCGTCCAATCACTGACTTTTACGTTTTCCGCCAATACCGAATTAACCTGCCAGCTTCGCATGATATCCGGTGCAGCGAAAATATCGCTGACTCGTACCCGCAAGCCACCGACTCTGTCTGACATACCGATAAGCTCTGCGGCATCATCAAGATGAATTAAAGCACGCACCGAATCATGATCTTGCAGACCCATTTCAAAAATTCCAGTTACGGTAAAACTGCGAATCACCGAACTGAAACTACTGTTGTCACCTGCTTCGGAGGGAGCACGACGTTGCGGAACCAATAGAGTAATCCGATCGCCTGTGAGCACATCGAGTTGACGCGCCAGACCGATACCAAGCAACACATTTGCACTGCCCGCCTGCAGACTGTCGTAACTGCCACTAACAATATGTTCGCTTACCGAGGTAAGCATGCTCTCAGCCGCTGGATCAATGCCGGTCAGAATGGCACCCCCCAGTTCCCGACCGGTAGACAGCATTGCTTCCATCTCGATAAACGGTGCAACCGCCTCCACTCCTGGCTGCGCAGTGAGCTCGGCAGCAATCTCGGCAGTGTTGACGATGCCGTCACGACTGCTAATGCTGGCATGCGAACTCATGCTGAGGAGCCGATCGCGCAACTCATTTTCGAAGCCGTTCATTACCGATAGCACAACAATCAAAGCAGCCACACCCAGCATTACGCCAAGCACTGATGCGAAGGCGACAAAAGAGACGTATTGATTGGCAGTGCGGGCCCGCAGATAGCGGAGACCAATAAACACCAGCAACGGCTTTTTCATTGCAGACTCCGCTGAGATACAGGAATAACACCCGCGGCAGCGCCGGATACCGCAAAATCCATCAGTCGCAGATGGTCCTCTATCGATTGCTTGGTTTCGCGCATAATGAGGCGGTGCTATAGTCGCCGTACAAGGTAAAAACACGAGGTTACCATGCTCCGCAACGCTATGTTCACTTTGGTACTGGCAGCATTCAGCGCTCAACTCGTCGCGTCGGCAGATACGCTCATCATGGAAGGCATCACAGATTCCGCTGCGAGCATCGAGCAACGTCCTGCCCGTGGCATGACAATGACTCAGGTTAGCAATCAGTGGGGCAGCCCATTGATAGAATCGCCTCCGGTAGGCGATCCGCCAATTACCAGTTGGCGCTATTCAGATTTTACCGTGTACTTTGAGTACAACATAGTGCTGCATTCAGTGGCAGCTCGCGCCAAGCCCGAAACCTGATTTTAATGAACGGGTAAAGTCTGCAAAAAACCATTAAGCCTCCCTTAAGGGGTAAGCCAAGCAATCGCGGTTGCGCTGTGGGATAATCGCGCGCCTGCGCGCAGTCTGCTCTATGTCTATGGCAAAAAAACAATGCGCAGCCAAGGAACAATTCACGCACCGGGATATACCGCGGCTATGACCCCCGCCCTATTACCTGACAACCTGAGCCGGACAAAAACTGCCCGGCAGTACGGGCAGGCGTATGGCTGCGCGCCGGCTTTATTGTTGGCAGAACTAACCCAACAGCTGCTCGGACAGAAAAGTAGCCGACCGTTACTCGCCATTACCAACACTGTCGCCGAAGCCGAAGCGCTTATTCGCCAACTGCAGTATTTCCTGGGCAACAACAATGATGCGGCGCTGCTGAGCGACCCAGAGACACTCCCCTATGATCGTTTCAGCCCACATCATGACCTTATCTCCCGCCGACTTGAGGTGCTTAGCCGACTGGCACAAGGGCGTATTCGCATTCTGGTGGTAGCCGGCCCAACGCTGTTTTACCGCCTTCCGCCAGCGGACTATATTCGGGCGCATGGCATCAGCCTGAAACAATCTGAACGTATTACTCTTGAAGAGTTTCAGACTCGGCTCGAAGACAGCGGTTATCAGCGCATGAGTCAAGTGAACAATCATGGCGAGTACGCACTTCGCGGCTCGCTGATTGATGTGTTCCCCATGGGCTCTGAAGAACCCGTAAGGGTCGATTTCTTTGATGATGAAATTGAATCACTGCGCCTGTTCGATGCCGATACGCAGTTATCTCTTGATGCCATCAATGCTATCCATAGCCTACCGGCGCGTGAGTTTGCACTGCATGAAGAGGCGATCAAGAAGTTCCGCAGTCGCTTCCGCGAGCGCTTTGAGGGCAACCCCAGCCTGTGCGACGTATACCGCGACGTCTCCGAAGGACGCAGCCCGGGCGGTATCGAAAACTATTTGCCACTCCTTCATGAAGCCACAGCAACCCTTTGGGATTACCTCAGTACCGACACGCTGATAATTAATCTAGGCCAAATCGATTCTGTCCTCCACAGCAATTGGGAGCAGATCAACCAACAGTATGAGCAATATCGCCACGACACCGAACGTCCCGCGCTCACCCCAGAGGAACTGTTCGTCTCGCTCGAACTGCAACATCAGGCCCTGAGTGCGCGCACGGTTATTAGCCTTGCAGTGAATGAACTGCCTGCCGACGGTTTTAATCTGCCGGCCAAGCCAGCACCAGCATTGCTCATTAACAGCCACGCCGATGAACCTGCCGAGGCTCTGGCTGACTGGCTCGAAAGTCAGACAGGTCGCTGCCTGATTGCGGCCGAATCACCGGGACGGCGCGAGATGCT
Organism: Gammaproteobacteria bacterium; assembly: GCA_029245525.1. Lineage (GTDB taxonomy): Bacteria > Pseudomonadota > Gammaproteobacteria > Steroidobacterales > JABIQA01. The sequence goes on from JAQWPD010000008.1 coordinate 14,505, forward strand.
GGCGGATCTGCTCCGTCATCGTGGCATTCGCATGCCCATATTGAGTAATTGGCATGAATTTATCAGCAGTAATCTGCCGCTGGCTATTACCGTAGCACCGCTGGATAGCGGCCTGGAGCTGCCCCTGGCGGGGCTTAGCATTATTGCCGAGCAGGAACTCTTCGGTGCAGCTCCGCGGCGGCGGCGACAACACAAAGTACGCGACCCCGAGGCCATCCTAAATGACCTCAATGATCTCACGCCAGGTTCAGCGGTGGTGCATCAAGACTATGGCGTTGGTCGCTTTATTGGCTTATCTCACCTGGATGCGGGAGGGATACTCACCGAGTTCCTCTCACTGGAATATGCCGGTGGCGATAAACTGCATGTGCCGGTGAGCTCATTGCAATTAATCTCACGCTACAGCGGTGCATCACCGGATACGGCTCCACTGCACAGGCTGGGTACTGACCAGTGGGCTAAAGCGCGAAAAAAAGCCAATCAGAAAATTCGCGATGTGGCCGCCGAATTACTGGGTTTATATGCGCAACGTGCCGCACGCGAAGGCACAGCACACCCATACAGTCAGCTCGATTACGATAATTTTGCCACCGGCTTTCCGTTTGAACTGACCGAAGATCAAGCGACTGCCATCGAAGCTACGCTCGCCGATTTAAGCGCTAAACAACCCATGGACCGGCTTATTTGCGGTGATGTGGGCTTTGGTAAAACCGAGGTAGCGCTGCGCGCCGCCTTTGCCATCACTTCGGCTGGCAGTCAGGTTGCAGTAGTTGCACCTACTACCCTACTGGCTCAGCAGCATTACCAGACCTTTTGTGATCGCTTCGCTGATTGGGCGGTTAACGTTGAGGTGCTATCACGCTTTCGCACTGGCAAAGAGGCACGCGCTGTACTCGAAGGGCTTGAGCGAGGCACTGTCGATATCATTATTGGCACGCACAAACTGCTGCAGGCGGACATCAAATTCAAAGACCTTGGCGTTGTAATTATCGATGAAGAACATCGCTTCGGTGTGCGTCAAAAAGAAAAACTCAAAGCGCTTCGTGCCGAGGTGGATATTTTAACACTGACGGCGACCCCAATTCCGCGCACTCTGCATATGTCAATTGGCGGATTGAGAGATTTATCGCTCATCACTACACCGCCGGAAACGCGACTTGCAATTAAGACCTACGTTACGGAATGGGATGCGGCAACCTTGCGCGAAGCCTGCCAGCGCGAGCTAAAACGCGGCGGGCAAATCTATGTTGTACATAACCGCATTTCTGACATTGAGAAAATCGCACGCAACATAGCAGAGATTGTGCCCGGTGCCGAATGCCGAGTGGCTCACGGGCAAATGAACGAACGCGAGCTTGAGCAAATCATGGTCGACTTCTATCACCGACGTTTTCAGGTGCTGGTGTGCACGGCCATTATTGAGAGCGGTTTAGATATACCCAATGCCAATACCATAATTATTAATCGCGCTGATCGTTTCGGACTGGCACAACTTCATCAATTGCGAGGACGCGTGGGACGCTCGCATCACAAAGCCTTTGCTTATCTGCTGACACCACCAAGGCAAAACCTTAATGCCGATGCCGCTAAACGCCTGGATGCCATTGAATCCATGGAAGAACTCGGTGCCGGCTTCATACTTGCTACTCATGATCTCGAAATTAGAGGTGCCGGCGAACTGCTCGGTGATGATCAAACTGGCCATATGCAACAGATTGGATTCAGCCTTTACTCCGAACTGCTGGCCAAAGCCGTGGACTCGATCCGGCATGGCAATGAACCTGATCTCGAAGCCGGCCTTAATCATGGGCCGGAAATTAACTCCCACTTACCGGCGTTACTGCCAGAAGACTATATGCCCGACGTGCACATGCGTCTGGTGCACTACAAGCGAATTGCCAGTGCAGCCGATGAAGAAAGCCTCCGTCAGCTGCGGGTCGAACTTATCGATCGTTTCGGGCTATTACCGGAGGGCACGCAGAATCTCTTCAGGCAAACCAACATTAAAATCAGCGCGGCGCCTCTGGGTATTAAGAAAATTGACATATACAGCGAAAGTGCAATTATCGAGTTCAGCTCCGACACCACCGTCGACCCAGTGTTACTGGTGACGCTGATTTCGGAACAATCGAAGGCTTACTCGTTGGATCGTGATCAGCGGCTGCGCCTAAAATGGCACGATGAATCCGACGAAGCGCGGTTCGCCGCGGTAGAATCAGCCATACACAAACTGAGCGAAACGGTGACACCGCGCGGACCTTAATCGCAGCGGTTTTATTTAGAGCATATAGACCAGACAGGAAGAGCACCTCAGATGAATGCCGAAACCTTGTTCCGTACTGCGCCCCGAGCATTAACATTACTGTGTATCGCCGCCATCATTGTTGCCGCGGTTAGTTCAACAGCTTATGCGCAGACGCCCGTCGAAGAACCGCAGGTAAAGCTATACCAGGTCGACGTTGTGGTGTTCCGCAATATCGCTGCTGCACCGCTTTCCTCGGAAAGCTGGCCCGATGCATTTCCCGAATTAACTGATGACGATATGCTTGACCCGGCTAACCCGAAAGATCTTGATGAATTCTTAGCACAACTCGACACACAAGAGTCGGCCGAGCTTCCCGAAAACGAACTAACCGAGCCCGATTTATTGCCGCCCGATACCGCCACCGCGGCTGAATGGTTCGAATTGATAAATGACTCTGGCGAACAACGGGGCTTAACGAAAGAGCAGGCAGCCATCGAAAAAAGCACCGACTACGAGCTGCTGTTGTACGCCACCTGGCGTCAGGAGGTCGGCGATAAGGACACAGCTGAGGCATTTGACCTGGCCAACATAGAGATTCCAGCACCACTGCTATCAGGAAGTTTTCGCCTGTATCAGGAGCGCTTTCTGCATATCGAGGTCAAGCTTAATTTGGTGGACAATGAAACACACAGTTTTACTATCGATCAATCAAGACGATTGCAGGGGGAAAAAACGCAATATTTTGACCATCCCATGTTCAGCGTAATAACTCTGGTTGCCGAAGTAACACCCGCAGAAGACCGGACAAACAATTAAAGGCATGGGCAGAAGACTTGGCAGCATCTCCCATTATGCGCTAAGCGCTGAACCGCGACGGCGGTTGCTGCTAACCAGTTTGCCTTGAGCCTCGTCCAGCATTAGCTCGGGCGAATCCTGCCAGTCGGGCACAGCGCATGCAACACCAAAAGATACCGTCACAAAGCGAGTCAATCTCGCACGCGGGTGATGCACTGCCAGCCTACGAACTCTCTCAGCAATTCGACCGGCGACCAATTCGGCGCCAAGCGCATTGGTGTCGGCCAGCAACACCACAAAACTGTCATCACAAAGGCGAGCGCTAATATCGGCTGAGCGACGCAGCGAACCGGCCATTGCATGGGCTATCTTTCGCAAGCATGCCTCGCCAGCGTGCTCGCCAAATACATCGAGGTAATCACTAAAACAATCGACCCGAATTATCACCGTGCTGATCTCACGCTGTTCAAGCGCAGATTGCAACCATTCGCGACGCAACGCTGCGAGAAAACCCTCACGATCAAGCAACCCTGTCACCGTATCGCGACCCGCACGTTTTCGGGTGACCACCGACTGCTCGCCCAAACCAAGCGTCGCATACAAGCCACTAGCGCCACCGGCCGGCACCTCTGCAATAACGGCGTACCAAGCATTCAATTTGCCCTTTGCATCATAAAGCGGCGTGAACTTGAGCTGAACACCCTCATTAGCACCCTGATGATGGCGACTCAAAATCCGCGAAGCTGGCATTTTTTGCTGTGCTGAGCTCAGAGCACCCTGCAAGGCCTCCGTAGCCGGAGCACAATCACCTGCAGAAACATGACGCCAGGGCTGGCCTATCATCTCAGCTGCGGAAAACCCGGTAAGCTCGACCAGCGCCTGATTAACGCAAATAACCTCCAGCTCGGGCTTACGAGCATCCAAGAGCAATGCACCGACCGGATTTAAGTCGATTATCTGTGCAGAAATCTGTAATTCGTTCTTTCGCATACTTGCCCGGCAGATCAGTGATCCATGCCTCTCCGCCTACCCCTGCGGCTCAGAAAAGCTTGGCTGCTCTGATTCTACTAACAAGCACTCATGAGGAATGTGACCAAATTCACCAAAATGGCCTCTTGGCAGACGCGATCTGCGGCCGTGCTAAGCGTGTAACTTCTGCAAATAGGCTTGCAACAGCGCGTGAGACTGAGTCATACAAACTGCGACCCATTCGTCGAGCTGCTGATGGATAGACGGTTCATGGCCCTCGCTATTGGCAGGGGCTCTGCCGGCAGCGAAGTTGACCACTCCCGCAATACAGGCATAAGGCAATCCGGCTTCCGCCGCCAAACCCGCCTCCGGGGCAAGAGTCATGCCTACAACATCACACCCGTCACGCTCAAGCTTATCGATTTCAGCTGCCGTTTCTAAACGGGGCCCCTGCATCACCGCACAGGTTCCCGCCGCTGTTACCGCCACGCCTGCAGTAACCGCAGCCTGCAACACAGCACTTCGCAATGCTGTATCCAACGGATGACTGCATTCGACGTGTTGCAACGATTCAGGAATACCCAGGTCAGCACAGAGCTCCATCTTTTGCCCATCGTAAAATGTGTGTTCACGCCCATAGGTGTAGTCAATATATTGATCGGGAATTATCAGAGTACCGGGCGCACCACCTGCGGCAGTAATTCCACCGACAGCATTCAAAGCAATAATTTGCTCAACACCCGCCTGCTTAAGTGCTGCGATATGGGCACGATAGTTCACTTTGTGGGGCGGGGTTTGCGCATCAAGACCATGACGGCGAATAAACAGCACCCGATGCCCATGCGCTTGCCACACCGTAACCACAACGGGGTCGATCGCAAAAGCCGTTTGGATTTCGACTTCGTCAACATCCGAGCCAGAATCTTCCAGCGAAGAAAAAAAGCCTGCACCAGTGCCGCCAATTAACCCAATACGCATACGCTACTCAACTCCGACTCAATCATTTAGTCGCGCAATGCGTAGATATCCGGCAGATGACGCCAGTGACCCCGATAATCCATGCCGCAACCGAAAACATAGCGATCAGGAACGCTAAGCGCACAGAAATCAGGGCGGTAGTCCGATAGCTGACGATCATGCTGCTTGCTTGCCAAAACCGCACTATAAACCCGCTTCGCATGATTCGAAGCGGTGGCTGCAGCCACTGCTTCAAGCGTGATACCCTGATCAAAAATGTCATCAACAACAATAACTGTGCGCCCTGTGAGATCAACCGAAGGCTGCTTCAGCCAGGACAGCTCTTTACCCGAAAGCCCTGACTGATAGCGAGTAGCATGGCAGGTATCGAGCATAAAATCGCCACGCAATAACTGCGCCAAACGCGTTAAGGGCAGCATAGCGCCAAGCATCACACCCAACAGCACACAGTTACCCTCATCCACGATCGGTTGAAGTTGAGTGGCCATTTTCGCTATAGCCTGCTCAATTTCAACAGATGAAATAATTTTCTCAGCATCGGGAAATGCTGGATGCGTTTCCTGCGAACCGACCTGCATAATCATTAACCTTGCTCCATGCTGTTAAGCTCTTTTTGTTCGCTGTTATTGCAGCGACTTAACCCTGCAGCGTAAATTCGGCAGGTTGCAGGCCCGCCTCGAGATCACTAACAGCAGCTCGCCACGCGTCGCTGCAGTATACCAAAGCATCCGTGCTATGGCGGCGCGAACGCATAGCGGCAATACGGGCGTGGCCTACCGCAGAAACATAATCTTTAGCATCGGCGTTAAGTTCATCCAGCGTGGCGATAACTGCTGCCGGGTTATTACAGATGAGCGCCACATCAGCGCCTGCATTTAATGCCATTCGGGCTCGTTGTGGCACAGTGCCCGCCTCTTCGACGCCCCCCATTGTCAGGTCATCGGAAAAGATGGCACCGTTAAACCGAAACTGCTCGCGCAGCTGGGTATTTAACCAGTACGGTGAGACGCTTGCAATATTCTCATCAATTTGTGGGTATCGAATATGCGCTACCATTACACCTTCGAGTTGATTTTCCACAAGCGTCTGATACGGCATTAAGTCATCCGAGAGTTGCTGATAGCTGCGATTGTCCACCGGCAATGTGAGGTGCGAATCAACAGTAACCGCACCGTGTCCGGGAAAATGCTTAGCTGTCGCCGCCATCCCTGCACGATGCATGCCCTGCATATAAGCCAATGCAAGCGAAGACACGGCATCGGCCCGCGCATGCAATGACCTATCGCCAATCACCTCACTAACGCCATAATCAAGATCAACCACAGGAGCAAAACTAATATCGACACCAAGATCGAGAATTTCGGAAGCCATCAGCCACCCATGCAGCGAGGCCAATGAGCGCGCGATACGTTGGTCTGCATCAAACTGACGACCAATTTGTTGCAACGCCGGCAATTGGGTGAAACTTTTACGGAAGCGCTGTACACGCCCACCTTCCTGATCTACCGCCACCAGCAATTGCGGTGAACGCAGCGCCTTAATATCACGAACAAGCTCTGTAACCTGGGCGCGATCAGCATAATTACGAGCAAATAGAATAATCCCGCCCACCAGCGGATGCCGCAGATAATCACGCTCTTCGGCTGTTAATGACAGCCCAGCAACATCCACCATTAATGGTCCAAGACTCACCTGCTACCCCTAGTTTTGGAAATGTTTCTTGTAAATAAAATAGCCCGACTACACATCCGAGATTAAGCAACAATTACCACAGGCGTGCCCACCGTAACTCTGCTGTAGAGCTCTATCACGTCATGCAGATTCATGCGCACACAACCGTGTGACAAAGGAACCCCCAACGGTTCTAAATCGCTGGTACCGTGGATATAAATATAGCGATCTTTACTGTCACAGGCATACTCATCGCTCTGGCCTTTATTCACGCCGGGCTCGGTTCCGGCCAACCAAAGTATCCGGCTAAGAATCCAGTCACGACCTGGCTCCTGCGCATCAAGACTCTCGGTCCAGATCTCACCGGTTAATTTGCGTCCCACAAAGACAGCTCCTGGCTCTGCTGAATCGCCCACTTTTTCAGCAATGACATGCTCGCCCAAAGGCGTGCATTGACTTCCCTCACGCTGACCACATCCAAAACGGGACGTGGATGCACGATAGCTGGCAAGTAACTCGCCCTGTTGCCACAGCTGTATTCTCTGCCGGGTAATACTGACCTCAACACTCAGTTGTTTACTGCTCAAAACCTACTCCACCAAAAATCGCACACCTAAAAAATTAATGACACTTTATGCCGATGATATATGACCGTCTGCGTTTATTTCACAAACAGCGCCATCGATTCGACATGCCCCGTTTGAGGAAACATATCGACAACCCCTACCTGAGACAATTTATAACCCAATTCCTCAACCAATACCTGACTGTCGCGCGCCAATGTGCCGGGATGACAGGAGACATAAAGTATTTTAGCAGCGCCTATACGCTTCAGCGTAGGCATTATCTCGGCAGCGCCGGCCCGTGGTGGATCAATTAGCACGATGTCATAAACCTGCTCCATCCAAGGCTCCTGCAACCCAGCAGTAAACAAGTCGGCGACAAAAAACTCGACATTTTTAATACCGTTGAGCGCGGCATTAGCACGGGCGCCCTGGACACTGAGCGCCTCGCCTTCAATGCCTGTCACCTGCTTAGTGATACACGCAAATGGCAGGCTAAAATTCCCCACACCACAAAACAAATCGAGCACAGTCTCGTCTGGCTTCGGCAGCAGCCAATCAATTGCCTGCTGCAGCATCTTTAGATTGACCTCATGATTAACCTGAACAAAGTCCAGAGGGCCAAATTCAATACGCAGCGAATAAGCGGGAATGTTGTAAAACAACTTTTCAGGTGCTTCAGCAGAATGCAACTTAGTAATACTTTCTCGCCCACCCCGTTGCAACAGCACTGTCATCTTGTGGTGCTCACCAAACGCGGTGAATGCAGCAATGTCGCTGGGGGAAGGCTCATCCAAAATCCGGAACACCAAACTGATTTCTGCCTCACCAACACTCGCCTCAATCTGTGGCACCTTGCGACAAATACTGAGACTGCCGATGAGCTCCTGCAACTCAGGTAATAATGCACTTAATGCCGGCTCAATAGTTTCACAGCTGTCCATTACCGCAACAAAAGGTTTGAGCCTCTCACGAAAGCCCACCAGCATGCGGTCCTTTCCGTCCACATACTTGGCCGTAAACCGCGCCCGCCGACGATAGCCCCACGACGAACCACACAATGGCGGCACAACCGCGGCAGGCGAGACACCGCCAATACGCTCAAAGGCCTGCAACAATGAATTCTGCTTGGCGAGTATTTGATGCTCAGCGTCGAGATGCTGCCAGGTGCAGCCACCGCAGGTCAGAAAATGAGGGCATCGTGGCGTCACCCGGTGAGGCGAAGGCTCGAGCACCTCCAGCAGATCGGCTTCGTCATAACGACGTCGGGATTTGCGCCGCTGAAATACAATACGCTCCCCGGTGAGCGCGGCATCAACGAAGACTGCTTTGCCATCAGCGCTGCTGACAACACCATTGCCATCCGAGGTTACATCTCGAACAACACCCTGCTCAGGATCCGGCCGCTTGAAGGGTTTTCTGCGGCGACTCATTCAGTATCAGCTGCCTTCCAGCTATCAAGAAACGCCTGCAAGTGCGGTTCGCCTGAGTCGAAAAGCGCGCTCTGCACCCGCGCCTCTTCTTCGGCCAACTGCACAGCATCAATAGTCCCACGCATAAACTGAAAGCGCAGATACACAAGGTAAGTATTTAACACATCGGTCTCGCAGTAATTACGAATACCGGCGACATTGCCTTTCTCGTATTCCGGCCACACCTGATCACCTGCCATGCCCATTTTACCCGGATACCCCAGCATAGTTGCAATCACATCCAAGCCTGCGCGAGCGCGCGGTTGAAACCCTGATAACACGTCCATCACATCGAGATGCCGCCAATGAAAACGACTAAGGTAGTTATTCCACTTAAAATCACGATTATTTTCACCGTGGTCCCAGTATGTGGCGGCCTGAATTTTATGCCGTAAAGCACGGTAGTGGAGCACTGGCAAATCAAAACCACCGCCATTCCAAGACACTAACTCAGGGGTATAACGTTCGATACCGTCATAGAAACGCTGAATAAGCTCAGCCTCGGTGCTGTTCTCTTCACCCAAACTCCACACTTTAAATTCGCCGGGGCTTTGCCAGGCGATTGAGATAGCAACAATCCTCTGTTGATATAAAGGCAAGAACTCCGAACCGCTGGATTGCAGATTATTAAAGACCATGGCTTTCGCAGTATCAGTGTCATTAACACCTTCCAGACCCAGCAACTTACGCCCCAACTCAACGTCGGGAACAGTCTCGATATCGAATACCATAGTGGTCATACAACACGCTCCTTAGCATGGAGATAAGTTCAGAGCTTGTCGCTTGCGCAAACCCTCAACCAGTATCGTCTTCATTTCACTTACTGCTGACTCGAAACCCTCAAGCAGCGCATGTGCCACAATTGAGTGGCCAATATTCAATTCAACAATATGCGGAACAAGCGTGATCTGCTGCACGTTGAAATAGTGCAATCCATGACCAGCATGCACTCGCAAACCTATCTCATGCGCGTGCCGAGCAGCCAATACGATCCGCTCCAACTCTTGTTTCATATGCACTTCTGATTTTGCATCGGCGTAACACCCGGTATGCAACTCAACCACTGGCACGCCGGCACGCGCACAAGCATCCAGCTGCCCAGGCTCCGGATCAACAAACAATGAGGGACGTATGCCCTGCGACTGGAGCTGCTCAGAGGCAGCGCGGATACGATCTAAGCCAGCGATCACATCCAAGCCACCCTCAGTGGTAAGCTCTTCACGCTTCTCTGGCACCAAACAAACATCGGTCGGCTTTACCTCACAAGCAATGGCAAGCATTTCATCGGTCACGGCCATCTCGAGATTCATTCGGGTTTTCATTCTCTCCTGCAATTGCCATACGTCACGGTCCTGAATATGCCGACGATCTTCGCGCAGATGCACAGTAATGCTATCGGCACCGGCACGCTCTGCAACAAGCGCTGCAACAACGGGGTCAGGGTAACGAGTGCCACGAGCCTGACGAACCGTTGCCACATGATCGACATTAACGCCGAGTAACAGCTCATCAAATGTTGAAAGAACTTGAGAGGTCATTGGGTTGGCTTTCTAGGGTTAAAAAAACGTAAGTGGCGCAAACGAGGGGTTCATTTTCGCACCGCTACTCTGCCAGCACAACCATCAACACACTAGTCGGAGCTGGGTCTGCTACTCAGCATTGCGGTATACACCTTGCGAGTTTTGAGCTCACGCCCTTCCAGATAATAATCCAGCGTGTAACGCAATAAGCGTTTCGCGGCACGACGGGTCTCAAGCTCAGTCCAGTTGCCTGCATCAATGGCAAGAAGGACCGACCCCTTAAACACCAGGCCACCTATCTCCATAGCCACCGGCACAACACCTCGCTCCAACTGATACTCGTAGTTTTGGTCTTCATCAAGCGGTGCATGATCCTGTGCCGAGTACCCCAGATTCAGCCCAAAGCCGAGCTCTCTGAGCAACGCGATTTCAAAGTTACGTAAGCCCGATTCTATGCGCTCAGGACGGGCTAACTCTTCAAGCAATGCCGAGTAATGCGCGAACAGCAGCGGGTGTGGGTCACGTCGTTCAAGCAGCCGGATAAGTAATTCATTGGCGTAAAAGCCAGCCGCTAGGCCCGCATCACGCAGCGTGACTCCGGGGCCAGTGCGCTCGGCCTTTTGCAGTGTTGCCAAATCACCGCGGCCAGACCAAGAGATTACTAGAGGCTCAAATGGTCGGAGCAATGCACGCAAGGGGGATTTAGGCCGGCGAGCGCCACGAGCCACCAAACCTATACGTCCGGAGCCTGGCGTAAACACTTCGAGCATCATGCTGGTTTCACGATACTGCCGGGTGTGCAGTACCCAAGCCGGCTCCAGTTCAACCCGTGTGGGATTCGCCATGAACTCCATAACTCTGAATGCGTCAGATCGCCTAACTCAGCGGCGCGTTAATACTCGTCGTAACCAAGCTGGCGCAAAGCCTGCGCATTATCAGCCCAGTTGTTCTTTACCTTTACACGGGTTTGCAAATGAAACCGCCGACCGAAGATTTTATTCAATTCCAGTCGTGCTGAGCGGCCCACGCCCTTAAGACGCTCGCCAGCTCTGCCTACTACAATGCCTTTGTGTGATTCACGATCAACCCAGACAGTGGCATCAACCTTTAGCTGATCGGCGGAGTCTTCGAGAACATTAATCTCGACACCCAGCCCGTAAGGCACCTCATCATGCAGCGACAGCATAAGCTTCTCGCGAAGCACTTCGCCCACACGGAAGCCCACACCACGGTCAGTCAGCATGCCATCTGGAAACAGCTGCGGCCCCGAGGGAAGCTTGGCACGCACCAGATCCTTCACTCTCTCTACATGCGACTGCTTGAGTGCAGACATTGGTATAACTTCAAGGAAGTCATGTTTTTCAGAGGCAGACTGTAAATAAGGGAACAACTGTTCCTTTTTCTTCACATAGTCAATTTTATTAATAAGCAAAATACAGGGCACCTTTGCTTCAACAACGCGCTGCAGAATGTAGTCATCATTAACCGTCCAACCCCGCGCATCGACCATAAACAAAACCAGATCGGCACCTTCTAACGAGGCAACAGCTGCTTTGTTCATGGCCTTGTTAATGAGCTTGCCACTGACTTCATGCAACCCGGGAGTATCCACAAAAACAGCCTGCAGGTTGTCCTCCGTCAGAATACCCAGAATGGCGTGTCGCGTGGTCTGAGGCTTCGCTGTAACAATACTGATTTTGTGTCCGATTAATGCGTTCAGTAGCGTCGACTTACCGGCATTAGGCCGGCCAACGACGGCAATCATGCCGCTTCTATAATCGGGAAAAACACCACCCTCAACCACTAGCTATACCTTATAAATTATTGAATTAATCACCCAGTCGCAATAACCGGATCAATACCAAACGTCCGTTTTCAGCCTTTGTGATGCTCTAACAATTCGAGCATTTGCAAGGCTGCCTGCTGCTCTGCTTTGCGCCGGCTAGCGCCACTGGCTTCCGTTTCTATGCCCCGCGGGACAACCTTGCAGATCACTTTAAAGGTCTGCTGGTGCGCCTTACCACTGATTTTAAGCACGTCATAGTCGGGTGGAAGCTCACCGTGTGACTGTAAATATTCCTGAACCATCGTCTTTGGATCTTTTAGGTCACGATCATCAGGCAAAGACTTCAAACGACTCGCGAACAAACGCTCGACAACCTGCTCTGCGGCCGAGTAGCCGCCATCGAGATAGACAGCACCCAACACAGCCTCAACGCTATCGGCAAGTATAGATGCTCGCTGATGCCCTCCGGTGCGCTTCTCGCCAGAGCCCAACACCAGCTGCTCTGCAATTTTGATCTCCCCACCAATGTCAACCAGCGTACCCTTGCGCACCAGAAACGATCGCAACCGGCTCAGTCCGCCCTCGTCGGTGCGTGGCTTTAACCGATACAAAGCATTGGTAATGACCAACTCAAGAACAGCGTCGCCCAAGTATTCAAGACGCTCGTTGTGTTCGGATGCGGCACTGCGGTGGGTCAACGCCAAATTCAACAGCGCGGTATCAGAAAAGGCATAGCTCAACACGGCCTCTGCCCACTGTGCCGCTTTACTCACTGACTGAACTCAACCTTATTATCGTATTTTACGAGCAGATACAGATTGCCCAAATAGTGGACATCCTTCTGGTAGACCGCACCAACCTGAATTTTCCGGTTTTTCTGCTCAATAAAAAAGTCGGTTAATTTCACGCCATTAACCGCCTCAACATTGAGCCGCTTACCAATTGATTTACGAACAGATCGGATATTAATCGGCTTCCCTTCATATTCCGCCTTTATATCATCAAGGATAGTGTCGACTTTAGTCGTCTCGAGATAAATCGGTATCACCATAAATCCTGCGTAGGCTATGAGAGCAACCATACTTAAAATGATTGCCATAGCGATTGCTGTAATTCCTTGTTGCTTACTGCGCATAACCTTCTCCTCTCCCGGCAAGAGCTCTGCAAAGACTGCTTCCCTGCAGGAGCTCAGCGTTACTCAATCGCCATGCCAATTCGCCGCCATTGTAATGAACCTGGAAAATCCCAGTTCATCCAAATACGCTCGGCGCGCCCGACCACATAGTCCGCTGGAATAAAACCCACTCCGGGATAACGGCTGTCACGACTGTTATCGCGGTTATCCCCCATCATAAAGTAGTGGCCCTCCGGCACAACAAATGTGCCTTCCATACTCTGCTGGTATGGCATTAGCAAAATATCATGCTCTACAGCACCCAGAGATTCGCGGGCAATCCGCACCTCAGCCCCAAGGTCAGTCTCATACAAACCCAGGTATTCCAGACTTACGGGCTCATTATTAACGTAAAGCCGCTTATTCTGATAGGTAATTTCATCCCCGGGCAACCCGATAAGACGCTTGATGTAATTAACACTGGGATCCGAAGGCAATCTAAAAACCACCACATCGCCCCGCTCCGGTTCGCCAAAATCAACAATTTCGGTATTTAGCACTGGCAGACGAAGACCGTATACAAACTTATTCACAAAAATAAAATCGCCGATAAGCAACGTTGGCATCATCGAACTGGATGGGATGCGGAAAGGCTCATATAAAAACGAACGGACCACCAGCACAATCAACAGCACCGGAAAAAATGACCGCGCGTATTCAACATATATGGGTTCGCGAATAGCGTTCGGCGATGACTCCGCCCTCTCACCCGCAGCACGGCGATCTTCCGCCGTCACCGATGATTGGCCTGTCTGGCGCAAATACAGCAACCAAAGCCCCCACACCACGCCTGTTGCTGCAGTGGCTATAACCAGCACTAAAGAAAAATCAATACTCATTATTCTATCCGATATCCTATGACTTCATTGGCATTCAAATTACCGCGATCAACCCATTAGTAATCATCACTTCTTCGAGGATGTATCGGTCGACTGCAATACCGCTAGAAACGCTTCTTGGGGGATCTCTACCGAACCGAACTGCTTCATGCGTTTTTTACCGGCCTTCTGCTTCTCCAGCAACTTGCGCTTACGAGAAATATCCCCACCGTAACACTTAGCGGTTACGTTTTTACGCAGAGCCTTAACCGATGAGCGCGCAACAATGTTTCCGCCGATGGTTGCCTGAATGGCAATTTCAAACATTTGCCGAGGGATAAGCTCACGGAGCTTGTCCACCAGTTGCCGCCCACGCGCATAGGCCATGTCGCGATGCACAATGATGGATAGAGCGTCGACCTTTTCTTTATTAATCATAATATCGAGCCGCACCAGGTCACCCTCCCGGAAATCCGCCAAATGATAGTCGAGTGACGCAAACCCCCTGCTCAGAGACTTTAACCGATCAAAGAAATCAAGCACGATTTCAGCCAGCGGTAACTCATAATCAAGGGTAACGTTGGTGCCGTGATGCTTCATTCCCGTCTGAATACCGCGCTTCTCAATACACAGCTGCATCACTTTGCCGACATATTCTGGCGGCGTCATGATGGATGCAACGACGTATGGCTCCATGACCACATCAACCTGAGTGACGGGAGGTAATGCCGATGGATTATCCAGACTCAACTCGGTGCCATCGTGGGTTCTGACTTTATAAATAACAGTAGGTGCGGTGCTGATAAGCTCAAGGTTGTATTCACGCTCAAGACGCTCCTGCACAATCTCCATATGCAAGGTGCCGAGAAAGCCGCAACGAAACCCAAAGCCCAGCGCCGCGGATGATTCAGGCTCGTACTTCAGCGCTGCATCATTAAGGTTAAGCTTGCCCAGTGCATCACGGAACGTTTCAAAATCTTCGGAGTTAATGGGAAATAGCCCGGCAAACACCCGTGGTTGCACCTCCTGAAACCCCGGCAAGCGCTGGTTAGTGCCTTTTTCGCTAGTGGTAACGGTATCCCCCACTGGCGCTCCGTAAATCTCTTTAATGCCCGCAATCATATAACCCACCTCGCCAGTCTTTAAACCATCACGAGGGGTTTTCTTTGGAGTAAACACACCTATATCGTTTGCAAGATGCGACATCCCAGTAGACATCACTGTTACCTTGCTGCCCTTCTGCATAGTCCCAGACATAATGCGTACCAGCGACACCACACCAACGTAGCTGTCGAACCAGGAGTCCATGATAAGTGCGGTTAATGGTGCATCAGGGTCGCCTTTAGGTGGCGGTACCATTTTTACCAATTGCTCCAGCAGCTCGCGCACGCCATGACCCGTTTTTGCACTCACTTCGAGAGCCTGACTGGCATCAACACCAATCACATTCTCAATTTCTTTTTTTACCAGGGCAGGCTCTGCAGCAGGCAAATCAATTTTATTTAGCACCGGAATAACTTCTAGCCCGAGGTCAATCGCGGTATAGCAATTCGCAACACTCTGTGCTTCCACACCCTGACTGGCATCGACCACCAACAAAGCGCCTTCACAGGCCGCCAGTGAACGCGATACTTCATAAGAGAAATCAACATGCCCAGGCGTGTCTATCAGATTGAGCTGATAGGTCTCACCATCTTCGGAGGCAAACGTCAGCGCCACACTCTGCGCTTTAATGGTAATACCGCGCTCCCGCTCGATATCCATTGAATCCAGCACCTGGGCGGCCATTTCGCGCTCTTCGAGCCCGCCACAGATCTGAATAAACCTATCGGCAAGTGTCGATTTACCGTGGTCAATATGGGCAATGATGGAAAAATTACGTATGCGGCGCATGTTTATACCGGGCAATGCATCATCCATGCGGCATGACCCGTCAACGGGACGCTCGATCAGATTTTGCTATCAGACAACAACGTTAGAAGGGCTTTGCGATCCAGCCGGTAACGGCAGACCTCAGAGCCTGAGTAATATAACACGGGCACCAGCAGTCCATACAGCTCTGCCCATGTCGGATCAGTGTCAACATCGTCTACCCGAACCCGAGCCCTGCCGCGAACCAGCGGCTCGAGCTCCTCGAGCATTTCCTCACAGAGGTGACAACCGCGACGACTGTAGACAATGAGCAGTGGCAATGACTCATCCATTGGCATTGGCGGATAGGACCCCGAGGCGAAAGCGCTGGACAGAAGATGGCAAAAACCGATTGAACAGATAACCTGCTGCCAGACCAAAGCCCATGCCTGCAACGGCTGCCAAATCTCCCCAGAATGACAATGATGTCGCCAGCAAAACGCCCAGCATCAGCGGCAACAAATAGGCACGCAGACTGAACAGCAACAGCTCATCGGGCAATGCACTGAGCGTAACGCGCTGACCCGGCATGAGCGGCGCAAGCCCGGCGGCGGAATCGATATGACTTAGGGGATGAGTCAATTGCAGCGCCTGATGGCGCTCGAACAGCTGCATGCCGCAACCCCTGCCTTTGCTGCAACTGCTGCACGCCGGTTGCGGGCTCACGCTCAGACCCAGCTCAGTCATATCAATACGGGTAACAACGGCCTGACAACGCAACATGGTGGAATCCATTATCGACTACAACAGGGCCAACTAAGACCGGATTTACTAACAGCGGTTGCCAATACACGTCGCTGTGCGCCGAAAACCCAGCACATCAGACCACCGCGCCCGACATTCTAAACCGGCAAAAACCACCCTGAACAAATTAACCGAACTGGTATATGAATGGCAGGTTCTGCTGATCAGTCATGGCTACCAGTGCAACTAATAGCAATACCCAGACGACCAGAAACGCCAAAACAAACTTCTTATAACGAGCCCACAACCCTTTCTTGGGGGCAGTCCTGACATCATTATTGGCCATTAGCTTACTCTCCCTATTCGGTGCGTGATGCAGCTTCGGCTTCCAAGCTGTCATTAATGTCGGGCTCATCATTCAACTCTGTATCTAACACACCTTTAGCCACAAAATCATATGAGAAATCGGCAATCATCTGATGAGCCAACGCACTCGGATGGGCATCATCTAAGGCCACCCATAAATTAACCGGATCATCGGTATAGGTAGCAAAGTCAGCGCGCAGATCCAGTGTATCAATGCCCTGACTTTGCAGGAAGTCATAGACTTTGTCATAAACACCATTAAATGGGTAGTCCTGCACATTATGCAACTCAGGAATCATCACAACCTGAAACTCGATGCCTTTTTCATTAAGCGCATCGCGCAAGTCGATAAATGCTGCCTGTGAGGCAACCCAGCCCGGCTGGTCATCAGCATATAAGGCGCTGTAGAAACCTTCAAACGTCTGCCCCTGATCCGAACGCGTGAACAAACCACGCAAGCGCGACCAGAAAAACGTAACGGCACGACTGTAGGCTAACCACTGATACTCTGACTGCTTTGGAGTAACTTCGGCATCGTTAATGAAGTAGAACATAACCACTTTATCGGGACGGTAACTCGCGCCTTTATCGAAATACACATTGGCCTGTTGTTCGGTGTTGTAGTTGCCATTCCCGGTGTTAATCATTTCTACCGGACGCTCTTCATTAAAACGCTCTTCCAGCAGGTGCTCATAGGTCTCCCACTGCTCCACACCCCAGCCCACAGTAAGCGAATCACCCAAGACCACAACGCGATACGCATCGTTGCGCTCATAGTCGTACTCTTGATCGCGCCAGCCATGTGAATTGGTCTTAAACTCGGTGCCCATTAAATAGGCCTCGGCATTTGGCTGGTGATAATGGCCCACCTTGGGGTTATCTGCCGAAACCTTAATTTCGTTCGCGTAGCGTGCCATCTCAACGTCATAGTATATCGACACACGGGTGTAAATTTGCAATGTCACTTCCAGAAGCACTAGGAAGATCAGCACGGATACCATGAAGGCACCAATACCACGAAGGATTTCTTTAATAAGGTTCAATTTGGTTTTAACTCAAGTTGGCTTTCTAAATATTGCATCAGCTCTGCAGCAATGACACCATGTGCTGCCGCATTTGGATGCCTATCCACTTCGCTTATTTTATAGTTTGTCACCCCGTCAGCCAATGCGCCTGCTCCATCTACCAGAGGGATCTGCAGGTTTTCGAGGACATCTGTTATTCGCGCCTCTGTAGCAGCCATCCACGGCTGAAACCACAGAAACATAAAAACAAAATCAACGCCATTAGCATCGCAGAATTTTTTTGCCCTATACAGCGCTGCTGGCAGCTGAGCCGCAAATAAAGCTTGCCAGCCCTCGTATTCATTATTAATAGCATCAGGAAACACATCATTTGTTACCGGAGGCTCAGTGATACCCAGCTGCAACAAAACCATACTTTGAAAAAGTGGCGCACTGGCGGCTGGCGGCTGAAACGACGTCTGCCGATCAAACCATTTGATCATCGCTGTAAACGGAGTTACCGCAAGAATGACCATATCGGGCTCGAAGGCCAGTACCCGGTGCTCGAGGGTTCCAATAATCTCGCCGAGACCGTACTGCTCAACTCCGAAGTTAATAACCTCGTAGTTCACCCCGGTGCTGCGAGCATTTAACTGCTCTTCAAGCACAGATTGATAAGCCAATTCAGGTGCTACCGAAGCCGGCATGGTCCAGGAACTGCCGAGCAGAGCAATGCGGTAAGTATTGGGCGGCTTTTTCAGTGGGTACTCCCTGTCCGCCAATCCATGAGAATTGGTGCGCAGAGGCGCTCCTCGCAACAAAACGTCTAGGTTGGGTTTAAGTTCGTAATAGACCGATGGAAACTCAGACGACTTGATATGGCGAGAGCCCATAAGCGTGGTGTAACTGTTTACAGCAA
>JAQWPD010000012.1 GCA_029245525.1 Gammaproteobacteria bacterium
GGGCACCATGCGTACATTCATGACGCGGGTGTGGGTGGCATTTACCGGCACGCAGAACACGTGCAGGGTTTTGTAGGGCGTATCGCCAAAGTGCAACACAGTCATGTTGGGCTGATACCACTCGACCGGAAATCCGCGCCGGCTTTCGCCGAGTGCCGTGGTCATGTTGTAACCGTAGTCGGTTTCTTCGTGGGTGATACGCGACACCGCACCACCTTCGGCAAAGTCATGCATCCAGCCGCCGATGGAAGCTTGGTGCAGATACGGCGGGTGAGTGAAGTCAATAAAGTTTTCGAAAGCACGAGTCCAGTGCGCTTGCCACTCCTGCGGGTAACAGGCATAAGCTTCTGGGTTGCCTTGCATTGTTTTGGGCAGTAAGGGCCCGGGCAGCGCTGTCACTTCTTCTTTGTTCATGACTTTGGTGCTGGTGTAAATCCACACGCAGCCGCCAATGAGTCGAGTGGGCAGCGCAGTGGCGTGGATTTTTGCCAATGCTTTATCGCTTATGTCGTTCATCGGTACGCGGGCGCAACTGCCGTCACCTTTGTAGCGCCAGCCATGATAAGCGCAACGTATTTCGCCTTCTGGGGTAATGTCACCCAGCGACAAGGCAGCGCCGCGATGCGGGCATTTATCGAGCAATACGTGCCATTCGTCACTGGTGTCTTTAAAAATAACCAGCTTCTCGCCGGCTATTTCAGCCGGCATCGGGTTGCGGTCGATGAGTGTGAGCGGCAACACCGGAGTCCAGAGGTTGGGGAATGATTCAAACATAGCAATGCCATTAATGGTGTTTTGCAGTGGTTAAGGGTACTTTTATTACCTAAGCAGTTTTAATTTTATACACGCAAAGTATTGTAAAGGATACGGCGCCATGAACCCGTTAAACATACGCACCAGCAGCGCGTGGACAAAAGCGCAGATTGAGGATTATCTTCGCACTATAGAAATCCCAGTTCGCCTCGGCAGTATATCCAATGGCGCGCCATTGGTGAGTTCGCTGTGGTATTTGTATGAAGATGGCGCTATCTGGTGTGCCACGCGACCCGATGCCCGTTTAATCCACTGGCTTGAAGATAGCCCGCGCTGCGCATTTGAGGTGGCTGGCGACAATATGCCGTATAAAGGCGTGCGGGGGCAGGGTACTGCCATATTGGATGCTGCAGCGGGCGAGTTCATGTTACTGCGACTTATTGATCGCTACCTGCATGATCGGGAGAGCGATTTTGCACGCTGGCTAATTTCTCGCAGTGAAGGCGAGGTCGCTATTTGTATCCGGCCTGACTGGGTTAACTCCTGGGATTTCTCAGGCAGAATGAAGTAAGCCAACGAAAGGTTCGCTGGATGCAGGCCTCGTTATTCGGGAATCGCGTAGGCCGGTTCGCCGTGTTCGATGTGAATTGTGGCGTGAGTGTCCGCTTCGAGTTGCAGGGGTTCTAGATGCTTGTCGATAGACATCACCGCAGTAAAATACATTTGGTTGCCATCGCTGACCGCATCGACAATTTGTCCGGCGGTCTTGCCGTCTGACAGCAGAATAGAACCTGGTTCTGCGAGCTCGTTGTGCGCGCAGTTGTAGCTGTACATACGCCGTTTAATGCGACCTAAGTTTTGCGTGCGGGCGATAATTTCCTGACCGATGTAGCAGCCCTTGTTAAAGCTGATGCCATTGAGCAAGTCCAAGTTCACCTGCTGTGCAACAAATTTTTCCTGGGTTTCGGGATGAAGGCGCGGCAGACCCAACTGGATGCCGCGTAGCCAGAAGTAACCCGGTTCTACTTCGTCGATCTCTTCGTTGTCGACATCGACAAGGTCAGGAATTAAATAGATAGAGCGCGTCGGGTCACCGACCACTTTCACAATAAAACCATTTTCATTGGCGTAGACATTGCCATTGAGTTCGGCGGTATCGACATCGGCACCATCGCCCAAACCGACCAGAGTTGCTTCGGCTATCTCCAGCTGAACATCCGCCCGTAACACGTACATGCCCAGCTTTTTCTTCACGTTCTCGATAATCGAACTCGGCATGAGTAGCCAGATGGCTTCCTGCCAGTCCACAAGCTGACAAATAGTGACCAAGCGGCCTTTATTGTTGCACCAGCCGGCGAGCATTGTGGACTCAGGATTTAGCAGGGTTATGTCATTGGTGAGCTGGCCGTTCAAAAAAGACACGCGATCGCTGCCGGACACTTTGAGTGCCGATACGCCATCTTCACCGTCAAGGCGGCAGTACCAAGGG
>JAQWPD010000019.1 GCA_029245525.1 Gammaproteobacteria bacterium
TCCTTGAGCTAATGTCAGAAGCATTAACTGAAGAGGGTTACCAATGTTTGACCGCAAGTAATGTTGATACTGCACTTGGCGTCGTTAAAACCACTCCAGGAATCGCGCTTATCATCACCGATTTGAAAATGCCGGGCAAAAGCGGCAGCGATTTAATTAAGGCTGTGCAGGCGGCGGGCGGTGATCCAAAACCAAAGTTTATTGTCATGTCCGGTCATGCAGGTCCCAACATCAATGAGGGTGACATAGATCTCGGATCGTTTCCTTTTCTCACCAAACCGCTTGGTATTGAAAGTCTTGTAGAGCAGGTCAGGGCAGTATTGTCGGTTGGTGAATAACAGCGTCGGTTTCAAATGCTCTCATGGTGCAGGTTGTCTGTGGCCACACAATGAGGCCTTGATCGTCTTGGCGGTGGGTGCCTCGCCATGCAGATAGTCCTTTTTGCGTATAATGTATATTATGTTAAATAAGAGGTGTCTCTCTATATAATGGGTCGATATAGATCTCGTCCGCCGACAACCATTGCTCAGTCCCGCACACGGTCAATAGTCAGCGCTACCGCACCGTTATTGACGGCTTGCCACTCGGCAGTGCCTTCCAGATCGCCGCTGGCGGCGATCGGGTCACCGCTCATGGATAAACGCGCCGAGATACTCAGTACCGGCTTATCGGCAAGTGTTGACCCCGGGATCATGGTGTTGGCGTCTGTCAGCTGCACTGAAACAGGAAATGACGGTGCCAATCGCTTTACGGCCAACGGTGGCCCGGCCTTACCGGGTTCACGCACAAACACATACAAGGTATTGGCTCCAGCAGCCTGCGCCGTTAGCGCGTCGGCAACGTTCACCGATACATCAATAAACACCTCAGTGCTGCTCTGATCTGGGTTCTCAAGCAGATCCTCAGATGGTGGCAATACCGCCAGTTGCTGCTGAATAACGCCCCGTAATTCATCCGGCATTTCGAAGCGCAATAACCGTGTCCAGCGATCCGCTGCTTGTTGATCTAAGCCGCGTGATAACGACACCAAGCCACCAAACCAAAGTGCCCTCGCATTTTCTGGTTCCTGTTCCAGCACCCATTCCACCAGCGTTCCGGCATCGCCTTGGAGTGCATCGCGATTTATATAGGTCAGCGCTTCGCCCAGACCCAGTGCCGCTTCAACGGACGTATTATTAGACTTATTCCAAGCTTCGGAATAAGCACGAACCGCATCAGGAAACCGTTGCATTGTCGCGTAGCTGCGACCGAGCATCAGCCACTCCTCGAGGGTGCCTGAGCCGTTGCTTGTTCGCTCCTCAAGCTGGGCAATCATGTCTTCCGGCGTACTTATTGCAGCCGGCTGTTGGGCTTGTGTGGCCGCATCCCAGTCTTGTGTACTAAGGGCGAGATACAGGCTAACCACAACAACGGGTAAGCCCAGGAGTAAAACTATCATACTGAGAGTGACCGCTTTTTCACCGCGTCCGCGAAGCAGCGGCACCCCGATAAATACCAGTGCCACCACAATGAGTGCAGCGCCCACGAGCCAAAAGTTTGTCATTGTTGTATTACCTCTGCAGGCATTGCGCTTGCCGGCTTAGTTGTTGTGTTGAGCTTAAGAATGCTCCGCATGACGTTCTATTGGTCATCAGCCATGAGGGGTGCATCAACGTCTTTTGGCAGACGAGATCTGCGGCTCAGTACCACGGCAAAAGTACTGCCACCGATAAGTAGGAGCAGCAATGGTGCCAGCCAAAGCAATGCCGTAGTGGGTTTAAACTGCGGACGGTATAAGACAAAATCGCCGTACCTGCTCACCAGAAACTCTTTGATCTCGGCATCGGTCATGCCCTCTTCTACCATGCGCCTAACTTCGCGACGCAGGTCATTGGCCAATAATGCGGTGGAATCGGCAATGGTCTCGTTTTGACACACAAGGCAGCGTATTTCACTGGTAAGCACCTGGTAACGTTGTTGGTCAGCCGGGTTACTGAACGACTGCTGTGGATCAATAGCGTGCACCTGGAGACTTAACAAAAGTAAAAGCATTGCCAAGCTAAGCCGCTGAGTGACTCGAATACGCAGGCTCATGTGCCCTGCCCTTGCAGTAAGGGCAGAAAATCATTGCGCCAGATTTCAATATTTAGCGGGCCGATATGCTTATGCAGAACAATGCCTTCCGGCGACAGCAGGAACGTTTCCGGTGCGCCATAAACACCCCAGTCGATGGCTGTGGTGCCCATTTCATCAACGCCGTTGGCAACATATGGATTGCCCAGTTGCTCGAGCCACAATGTGGCTTTAGCTGGGTCGTCTTTCCAGTTGAGCCCGTAAATAGGCATGTTGTAGTCGGCCGCAACACGCAACAACGTATCGTGTTCCTGGCGACATCCGGCGCACCATGTTGCCCATACGTTGACCAGACTGTATTCGCCACGCATATCAACCAGCGTAAGGCTGTCATTTTCCTGCAAGAGTTTTGGCAGATCAAACTCGGGTGCCTGTTTATTCACAAACGGTGAGGGAATATAGCTGGGGTCGCGGAACAAACCGATAAAAAAGAAGCCCATAAGCGCAATAAATGCCAGCGCCGGAAGTGCAAACTTTAAACCCTTAGGCACCCTTTAACACTCCGCCGGCGGACCTGGTATTTCGTCGGTAACGTTTATCGGACACAGCGATTAATCCACCCAGTGCCATTATTAAGCAACCGAACCAGATAAAGCGGATCATAGGCCGGTACTGGATCCGAACACTCCACGCGCTCTCGCCTAGCGGATCGCCCATCGCAACGAATAGATCACGCGACCAAGCGGAATCTATTCCGGCTTCTGTCATCGGGCTTTTTCTAACCCGGTACACTCGTTTTTCGGGCAGCAGAGCAGCTTCGGCTTGGTCGTCTTTTGTGATGGTAAACACACCCTGAACGCCATCGTAGTTAGGTCCGACGATATTGCCATAGCGTTCAAACTGAAAGTCGTAACCGGCAACTTCCACCGATTCACCCGGTTTAAGCGCGTGATCAGTTTCAACGCTGTAAGAAGACGTTACGGTAATGCCAATGACAGTAAGTCCAAGTCCGATATGGGCTAACTGCATTCCCAGCATAGCGCGTGTAATGCTTGGTCCCTTGCCGAAGATCTTTCGAACAGGATCCCAGGATGCCGCAAACACAGTCCATAAACCGGCGACAAGGCCCACGGCCGTCAGCAGATTAAATTCCCGTGCCATGTAGGCAGTGCCGGCAACGCCGACAGCAATTGCGGCCAGTGCAGGCCAGCGAAGCCGCTTTAGCGTGGCCTTCATATCAGCGGAACGCCAAGCCGTGTGCATGCCGACACCCATGCACAGGACCAACGGCAGCATCGGTATGATAAACACCATTTCAAAATACGGCGGACCAACGGATATCTTGCCCATGTTGAGCGAATCAAGAATAAGCGGATACAGCGTGCCGAGGAGAATGAGTCCAGCAGCAATCACCAGCAAAATACTGTTCAGCAGCATGAAGGTTTCGCGAGAACCTGGCTCAAAGCCAACCTTCACTTCGAGCGACGATGCGCGCCATGCGTATAAGGCAAGCGCACCGCCCACAACAACACCGAGAAACGCGAGTATAAAAACACCGCGGGCAGGATCGGTCGCAAACGCATGCACCGATACGAGCACACCGGATCGCACCAGGAACGTGCCCAACAAACTTAATGAGAACGCACCAATCGCCAGCAACAAAGTGGAGCTCTTAAACAGCCCGCGTTTTTCGGTAACGGCGAGCGAATGAATAAGTGCTGTGCCAACCAGCCATGGCATAAACGATGCATTTTCAACCGGGTCCCAGAACCACCAGCCACCCCAGCCGAGTTCGTAATAAGCCCACCAACTGCCCAAGCAAATACCGATGGTTAGAAACAACCAAGCCATCGTGGTCCATGGCCGTGTCCAGCGTGCCCAGTTTTGATCAAGCTTGCCGGAAAGCATGGCCGCAATAGCAAATGCGAAAGCCACCGAGAAACCGACATAGCCGGCGTAGAGCATGGGCGGATGAGCGATTAATGCCGGATCCTGAAGCAGCGGGTTAAGATCAGCGCCATCGATGGCCGCAGGGATTAATCGCTCGAACGGATTGGAGGTAAAAATAACAAACAGTAAAAAGCCGGCGCAGATAAAACCCATTACGCCGAGCACCTGGGCGACTACGGTGTCGGGAAGGCTCCTGCTAAATAGCGCCACTGCCGTTGTCCAGAGGCTGAGTATTAATACCCACAGCAACAAAGAACCTTCGTGCGCACCCCACACTGCGGCAACTTTGTACTGCAGCGGCAAGGCGGAATTGGAGTTATTCGCAACGTACAGTACCGAGAAGTCGTTGGTGACAAATGACCAAGTGAGGCAGCCGAACGCAATGGATAAAAACAACAGTTGGCCAAACGCAGTGGGTCTGCCCAATGCTATCCATGGTTTGATGTGAATAAGCGAGCCGGTAATGCCAAACACGGCTTGCACCGTGGCCAGGCACAAGGCGATGATAATGGCAATCTGGCCGATTTCTGGAATCATTTTCGCTTTACTCAGGGGTTGATGTCGTGGCGCTTTCGCCCATCGGATGCCCTTGTTCTTTTAGCATCTCGGCAACTTCAGGTGGCATGTAATTCTCATCATGCTTTGCCAGCACTTCGTTGGCGCGGAATACCCCGTCAGCTTCGAGCTCACCAATAGCAATGACGCCCTGACCTTCACGAAACAGATCCGGAAGCACGCCGGCGTAGGCCACTTCGATACGGTTTTGTGTATCGACAACCATAAAGCGCACCTCCAGCTCACCCGGAATTCGGGTCACCGATCCGGTTTCAACCAGCCCGCCAAGCCGCAGGATTTTTCCTGCCGGCGCTGCGTTCGATATGATGTCTGTCGGACTATAGAAGTACCGCATATTTTCCTGAAATGCCTGAACGGCGACCACTGCTGCAAGCACTACGCCGGCAAATGCCACGCTCAGGCCAATCATGCGTTGTCGTCTTGGGGTCATTCCGCCGTTACACCTTTACTGGGTTGAGATGTTTGTCGTGAGGCCAGTCGCCGCATAACACGTTGTTTGGTTTTTTTCAGTTTCTGTCGACTCAGCCAGCCATTAGCCACAATCAGTAATAGCCCGAGACCGTATACAGCCCAGACATGCATGGCGTACTTATCGAATACAAAAAAATCCACTACAGCAGCTCCGGCAGCCAGCGCGCGTTGCGCTCTCTATTGAGAATTTCGCAGCGAAACCGGTTCATTAGCACGGCACCATAAAACAGATTAAAGGCCACAATCATAACCAGCAGTGGCCACAGCATATCGGCTGTAATCGATGGGTTATCCAGTTTAGAAATTGTTGCCGGCTGGTGGAGCGTATTCCACCAATCGACCGAAAATTTAATAATAGGCACATTGACGACACCGACTATAGCGATGATGCCACTGGCCCGATCAGCCTGATTTGGGTCGTCGTATGCCGACCGCAACCCCATGTAACCAAAATACAGAAACAGCAGAATAAGTTCAGACGTGAGGCGCGCATCCCAGACCCACCATGTGCCCCACATGGGTTGCCCCCAGATAGCTCCGCTGGCAAGCGCCAGAGCCGTAAACCAGGCGCCGAGCGGTGCCGACGCTGCCGCTATCGCAAAGGCCAGTTTGATACGCCAGATCATGCCAATAGCCGAGGTAATGGCCATAATCACGTAGATAGCCATGGACATATACGCCGCCGGCGCATGGATATAAAGAATGCGGAAGGCATCGCCCATTTGGTAATCTGTGGGAGCGACAAACAGGCCACCGTAGGCGCCGATTGCCATTAATGCCGTTGCCAGCCAGAACAGCCACGGTTGAAGCAGGCACGCAAGCCGGTAGGCATAGGGAGGCGATCCGAGTTTGTGGAACCAGGTCCACATCATCAGTAACCCTTAAGCCGCGTGGTTAGTGTTGAAAACTGAGTTAGCAAAGAAGTCGTCACAAACAGCAAATACCGAGGTCCCATCCTAAGTGCTTTTAGGGCAGGAGCCTTTAACAAAAATCATCAACGTAACGTTGACCCGTAAGCCCCAGATTATACTGCATGGGGCTGTCTGCAGTGCATAGGCTCATTGAAAAGACTGCCGATAACGGCCAATAGTTCCTTTGGCTTGCCGGCTTAATCGAGGCTCACCCTCAGTGCTGCAGCAATCCCAAACGGCGCTAAGCTTGCCGAAAGAAGGCTTATGGCGCCAAGCAACATCAAGGGGCCTGTGGTATCCATGCCCTCTAACGCAAGGTCTGTCGCCCGCGAGCCGAAGATCAGCACCGGAATACTTAATGGCAGCAACAGAATTGCCAGCACGCCGGCGCCTTGTCGCAGCCCAACGGTTAGAGCTGCCGTTATACCCCCAAGCAAGCTTAGCGCCGGTGTGCCGAGCAACAAGGACAGCAGCAGAACCCGGGTTGCTTCTCCGGGCAGATCGTAGGCTATTGCAACTGCCGGGGTCAGCAGCAACAAGGGCAATACCATTTGCAGCCAGTGAGCCAGTACCTTCCCCAGTACCAGCAAAACCAATGGCTGTGGGGCTAAAACCAACTGCTCCAGGCTGCCATCCTCAAAGTCGTCGCGAAACAAGCGATTCATTGATAACAGCATGGACAGCAGCGCGGCCACCCATAGCACCCCCGGCCCTACTTGGCGCAGCACATCGGCTGCCGGGCTTATAGCGAGTGGAAACAGGCTGGAGACCAGCACAAAAAACACCAGCGGGCTGATCAGATCTGACCAGCGTCTAACACTTTGGCGCATTTCCCGTTTGAGTAACAGCCATACCGGAGTGATCATTGGAGCACCCCGTTCAGCAGAGTTTTTTCGGTCATGCCAAGCGCGCTGTGGGCATTGCCATGGCTGGCGATAACAGCGATGCCTCCAGCCGCCAAATGGGTGTCCAGGCAGGCGTTTAAGTAGCCCCGCCCCTGCGTGTCCAAGTTGGTGTAGGGCTCGTCCAGCACCCAAATAAGCGAATTGCCCAGCAATACTCGTGCCAGCGAACTGCGGCGTTGCTGCCCGGCCGATAAGACCCGCGTAGGCAGATCCAGGCACTCGGCAAGTCCAAGTTCAGCGGGAATCTCACCTGAGCTGCGTCCGCTTAATGCCGCTGCAAATGCCAGATTCTCCCGGACCGTGAGCTCCGATTTGAGCCCCGCCTTGTGCCCCGACCAACCCAGTGCGCGCTGCCATTCGGTGCGCTGCTCGCGGATAGCCATGCCGTTCCAAAGCACGTCACCCTCTTCGGGTAAGGTTAACCCGCAGAGCACCCGCAGCAGCGTTGTCTTGCCAGTGCCGTTTGGACCCCGCAAAACAAGCCCTTGCCCCGGCGCAACGTGCAGCGCCAAACCATTAAGCAAGCAGCGCTCGCCGCGGAACAGCAGTAAGCTGCTGGCGCTGAGTCCGATGGTGTGTGGGCTGGGCTCTGACATGGGTGAATAACTAATAATTTAAAGACATTTAAAGGGTTATAGCTTATTTATTAGATTAAATATAGCTAAAAACTCACGACAAGCTTGCCGAAATGCGCCCCTTCTCCAATCGCAGCTATTGCATCGATGCTTTGGGCGAAGCTGCACTCACGGTCGATGACCGGTTTTATTTGGTGCTGCCCGACAAATCGGGTCATCCGCAGGTGGTCGGCTTTGCTGCCGACCGTAATACCGTGAACACTCGCGTTTTTTATCACCAGCGGCATTAAGCTGGTTTCGCCTGCAAAGCCGGCTAGCCCGCCAATATACGCAATCCGGCCTGAATAACCCAGTGCCGCCATTGATTGATTAAGTGTACCCGCACCGCCGGTTTCTACAACCACATCTGCTCCGCCGGTTAACTCGAAACACGCTTCTCCCCAGCGATCATTAAGCCGGTAATTAATGGTGTGGTCGGCGCCCAAATCACGCGCCCTGGCCAGTTTTTCGTCGCTGCTGGAGGTAACCACTGCATTGGCGCCCATGGCTTTGGCAAACTGCAGCGCAAACAACGATACGCCGCCAGTTCCTAGCGTAAGCAGCGTGTCGCCGGGTTGCAGCTGACCCAACGTGGTTAGTGCGGTGAATGCCGTTAAGCCAGCAGCCGGGAGACAAGCGGCCTCGGCCGCCGTCAGCGATTCGGGCGCAGCGGCAATGCCCGTGGCAGGAAGAACGGCGTACTCGCTGAGTACTCCGGTCGTTTCACAGCCAGGCGATTGTGTGCGTTGATCTGCGCAGAGCGGACCGCTAAGCCAATCTTGCCAGAGCAGTGAAACAACCCGATCCCCCGGAGCGAAATCGCTGACTCCGGACCCTACCGCCTCAATGACGCCACAGCAGTCGGACAATGGCACCAGCGGCAGAGGGATGTCGGTTTTATAGTGACCATTGGCGATCATTAAGTCGCGATAATTAATCGAACAGGCCATTACCTTTAGCAGCACTTCCCCGGCAGCAGGAGCAGGCACGGGCACTTCGTTAAAGCGTAAATTGCTCAGACCGAAGGCGGATAGTTCAACCCGTTGCACTGTTGTTAGCCCCGTTGCGTGTTGCCGTTTGCGGAAGCCATTCGTAAAGCGTCCAGCGGTACTGTGGGTTCATGCAAAACACATCGCGTGTTCGGCAAAACTCTGGAAACTCATGGAATACCGCTTTGGCCATTGCTACCGAAAATAAATAGGGAATAAGTATTCGCCTTGGCTGCTCAGAGGCTATCGCCTGCTCGCGAATACCACTTAACACCTCGCGAAGAATATCCTGACCGAAGGGGTGGTACATGTGCAGAAACAGGTTCCCTTCCGGCAGCTCAAATTTGCGGGCGTCGGTGCAGAAAAACTCAATAGGTGCTGCACACCGATGCTTAACCCGTTGAGCATTCTGTTGGGCAATAGCCGTGAGTTCGGCGGAGATTTCCACACCGATAGCCCGCTTAAACGGGTACTCCGCAGCAACAAGCGTGCTGCGCCCCTTGCCCGATCCGTAATCAACAAAGCTGTAGTCTCGGGGGTTAATCGGTGCCGCATCGAGCTCTGCCTCAATCATATAACGGGTGATTCTTGCCGGTGATGCAAGAAATAAATTTGCCTGCCAACGAGTGGATTCGTCGGCGATATCGAGATTGCGCGTGGGGACGATACCGGAGGTGTCTGTCCCGTGTTGACGATCATAGTGAGTGTCGTCGACCGGCTTATAAGACAGCGCGTAGATAAGCGCATAACGCAGTGCCATCCAGAACCCCAGTTCCTTGGCTGACTCGGTAAATACCGTAAGCGGGCTATCCCAGGGCGATTCTGTGCCTGCCGATGCTTTAGCCGATACTGCTGAACTTTTCACGCAAGAGCCCCTCTGAGGTCAGCTGAAACTATGGTTTTTTTGCTGAGGCTTGTTATTAACCGCATTGTAGGCGTTTTGGGCTGCACGCGCCCCCCGCTGAATGAGCAAAAAATAAATGGGCATTCATGACCAAATTGTGACCCAGTCGGATACACGTCATTTCTGCATTATGCAACATAGTCATACCTGTCCAATTCAGCGAGCAGGCGAGCGTGGGAAGACAAAAGAAAATGGCAAAAATCGATAAGAGTGATCTGCCGGGCACTGCGTTATTTGTGGTCTTAATTGGTGCGGTAATGCTCATGACGGGTTTGACCGACTGGCAGCAAAGGGCGCCCTCAGAACAGCCAGAGCAAATTGGCGCTGTCGTTGAAGCGGCATCTGCCGACAATGACACATTGCTGGTTAACGCGGACCATCAATCCCATACTCAGGTTCAGTAGCCAACCCCCCGCATTCGCCCGGCCGCGGCAATCACGCCAGTGTGACACCATTGGGATCCACTGATTATGTCGTATTAACCCATTGCTGATCGGTGCTTATCCTGTTCAGGCCTCAGCCCTAGTAGGCGCGATCTTATAGACAATTAAAGCGACCAAGAGAACAGCCACGTTAGCAGCTGCTACGATCACAAACGGGGCGATATTGCCGTAAATGCCGGAGAACATGCCGCCGAATTTAGCGATCAATAGAATACCAATTGCCCCGCAGAGGCTGAAGAGCCCTATGACCGCCCCCCTGCCCTTTACCGGCGCCTCGGAGCCGATAAGCGTTAGCGACGCTAGATTGGCAGACATCTCGCCCATACCCACAAGGACCGCGACAAACCACATTTTGGGTCCCAGCGGATCGTCGAGCATGTAGAGGCTTATATAACCCAATGCAGCCAGCAGCATTGCAAACGCAACCCCCATTACGCGATCAATCCGGTCAAGAATCATGCCCAATATCGGCAACCAGCAAAGCGCAAACACCTGAATCAGAATATAGAACTTAAGGGCATAGCCCGCCGCATCGCCAACCGGCATGCCACCGGCAATGGCCTCTTGCGTCAGCCATAGCACAAAGAAGGTGCTCAGCACCGCCATATCACCGCGTGCGACGATGGCTGTGAAATACGCAAAGGCGACACGGATGTTTTTAGCAGCAGCTACGCCGACTTTTAGGGTGGCTAGCATCGGTTCCCGCTTTTCCAGCTGAGCTGGGGCACCGGCTTTAAGTCCGATGAGCAGAACGGTAGATACAATCAGGCAAACTAGAGACGGAGTCCACAGCCAAAGGCGCGCTGTCATGACCGGATCGCCATCGGTTAAGCCTTCAAATACGGGCAGTAATAAGCGCAATGGGGTAAGCAATAAAATAAAGCCCAGTCCATTCAGCATGAAGCACACAGCAATCATACGCCCGCGTGATTCGTCGACTGCATAGTCATTAATGACCGAGGGCAGCATTGCCGTGTTTATAGCCAGTCCGAGAGCAAAGAACATACGAAAGATGGTTAGTTGCTCCACGCTTTCAGCCATCGGGTACAAAAAGTAACCAATGCAAAAGATAAAAAACGCGCCTGCCCAGAGTGGCTTGCGGCCAACTTTATCCGATAAGGCGCCGGCAATACCGATGGTCAAAATGACCACGATCTCAGACACAAAGGTCAGGTCGCCGGCGAGCGCCGCCTGCTTGTTCAACGGGACATTCAGTACTTCAGTAAATAGATAGGGTTGACTCGCATTAATGAACCCCATCATCGCAATTCCGAAGAAGGACCCGAACAACAGCGTGAGCATGTTGCCGGTGGTAATATCCTTGCCAATACTAAGATTCAGTTTGCCGGGACCGAATGGGCGTCCGGAAACGGGTGCTGTTGCTGCTGTTGGCTCTGTCATTGCTTTTATCCGAGTTGAGAAGCCAATATATTACCAATTGCGGTGGGCAAGTCCGCAGAACCTGCATGCCAGTTCATGGAATGGCTAGAGCCTGACTATGCCGTGCAATAGCGGCAGCGTGACGGTGAGCTTTGGGTATAAAAAAGCCCGCGTCTGATTGATCAGACGCAGGCTTTAGCGGATTGAGCTCAGATTGGACCCGTTGCGGTGGTTATGGCCACTACCAGCAACAATCAGGTGCCGGATGCTTGATAGATCGCCTCGATTGATTCATCAATCATCGCATTAAACTCGGTGTCGCCCTGTTGTGCCGATAAGCCTTCTGATAAGGCACGGGAGAAGCTAGCGACCATGCCATTGTTCTGGCTGAGACGACGGTTGGCCTCCTCCCGACTGTAGCCGCCGGATAGCGCCACCAGCTTAATTAAGTTTGGATGGCTCAGGCACTCTTTATAAAAGTTGGCTTGTTCGGGCAGCGTCAGCTTAAACATGACCAGTTCATTGGGTGCCAAGGTCTTCAGGTGTTTCAATAAGCTGGTTCTCAATAAAGCCTCTGCCTCGGCTTTGTCTTTTGCGTTGATGTTCACTTCAGGCTCAATAATAGGTACCAACCCGGCAGCACAAATTTGCTTGCCCACTTCAAACTGTTGCGCCACAACCCTTTCGATACCTGCGGCGTTGGCGGAGTTAATGGTTGAGCGCATTTTAGTGCCGAACACGTCCTGAGCTGTCGCCTTCTTGAGCAACGCATCGAGCTCCGGCATCGGTTTCATAACCTGCACGCCATCGACTTCGTCAGCGAGACCTTTGTCAACCTTGAGGAAGGGCACAACCTGTTTGTTCTGCCACAAAAAGTGGGACGTGCTTTTGCCTTCAATTTGACGATCAAGAGTGTTCTCAAACAAAATAGCGCCGAGAATGCGCTCGCCATTAAAGCCCGGACTGGTAATGATGCGGGTGCGCATTGCGTGCACGACGGCATACATCTCATCATCGTTGCTGTAGGCGTCTTCGCCAACACCGTACATTTTAAGGGCTTTGGGGGTGCTGCCACCACTCTGGTCGAGTGCTGCAATAAAACCAGTTTGAGTGCGGATTTTGTTTAGCTGATCTTCGAATGTAGACATAGCGCCTGCCGGCTCCTTCTGCTTGATTGACCTGGCCGTACTTGCGGCCGACACGGATGCTGATGCCAATATTTTAAAGTCATCGATCCCCAATAAGAGCCAGCGAGTATACCAGCAGACATTGACGCCTGTCTGTGCCGCGGAACCATAAAATCAATGGCGTTAAATGTGGCTGCAGATGGTAAAACACTCCCGCTTTTAGCGGGTTTCCCGTTATAATCTGGAGATAACCAAAATCAAAAGGAAAGTCACGGATGGATATTGTCGTCTCAGTTTTTGCAGTTCTGGTAGCCCTTGGCTGTTTTATTGCCATTATTCTGGCAACCCGCAAGGAAAAGCAGAAAAACAAGAAAGGCGACGAATAGAGGCTATGCTGCAGGTGAGCTGCAGCCACCTCTGTGTGTGCATATAGAATCGTGTCTCCCCTCCTTCAGGACTGGCTATTAACCAGCGGAATTGGCTTAGGCCTTGGCTTGCTGCTGTTTGCGTGCGTTCGTTTACGAATGCACGTTGGGCCTATTATTCGCGAGCGTTGGGGCAACTCAATGCGTCAGATGTATTGGCTACTCACTATCGTTATTATGGTACTGCTTGCGAATGGCGGATTGGGGTTGTTGCGGCATTATGCGCCCGTTGGTAATACTCCGGCTTTGGCGCTCGAAGTTTGGTTTATTGTGGTGGCAGTGGGTGTTTCATTCGGACTTATATTTAGACGTATGACCCGCAATCTTTAGGCTGATGTCCTAGTCTCTGCCATTATGATTTTTTACGCTGCAAACCCGAAGGGGTAACACGTTATGACTTTTGCTTATTGGTCTGTGCTTCTGGCGGCCTTGCTGCCGTTAATTTGGGCAGGCGTTGCCAAAACGGGCGCCGACGGTTACGACAACCACAAACCGAGAGTTTTTCTTGCGGAGCTTAGAGGTCGTTCACAGCGAGCTAACTGGGCTCAGACAAACGCTTACGAAGCTTTCCCACCCTATGCCGCAGCAGTAATTATTGCCTCGGCAGTGGGTGCAACGCCCTGGATTTTAGATACCATTGCGGGTGTGTTCTTGTTTTGTCGCGTGCTGCATGGTGTTTTTTATATTCAGGATAAAGCGACGGCGAGGTCGCTGGTATGGACCGCAGGGTTTTTCTGCGTTATCGCCTTGTTTCTTGCCGCGGCATGGACCGGCGCAGGAGCCGCCTGACCAACGCGCCACTGCGATGACGGTTTATTTTTAAGAATCTATGCTACATTTGGCACCTAAGCTAATAATTAAAAAGGAATTTCGGCAGCCTCATGTATGATGATCACCAGCAAACCATGATCAAAAAAAGAGTTAGCGGATTTTCTTTGTTAGCTAAGATCCTGCTTATGGTTGTTTATCGCACGTTGTTGTTGGCGCTGGTATTTTTTCTTGGGCATCTCGCGTATATGGTTCATTGGTCGCTGGGCATTTTGGCGGCTTTTTTATCGTTTGCATTTTTAGTTCGGTTCTGGAGTCCTTCGAAGGTTCTTGATGGGTCGGAGATCTCACGACTAAAAAGCTGATCTTGCTTATTTAGCCGGTTGCTTGGAGCCCTGTTTGATGGGTTGATACTTATTATTGAGGGAAGCAGTCATGCAAATAAAAATCGCCGTTAGCGCTCTTATTTTTACCTTGGTTCTGGGTGGCTGTGCTAAGTCGACTGAGCCGTTCCCTGCCGGTTCTATCTCCCCTGGGGAAACGCTGGGACATCTTGGCGAAACAGCAACGGTGTGCGGCGAGGTGGCTTCAGGCATGCAGTTCCCCAAACTCGAAGGTGAACCGACGTACATCAATATTGGCAAGCCATTTCCTAACCAGGACTTTACAGTTCTAATTTTGGGCAAGAATGTCGGCCCATTCGACCAACCCCTGACGCGCCTAAAGGGCAAAAATATTTGCGTCACCGGACTGATCGTCGATGGTCAGAGTACGCCGCTGATCGAATTGGTGAATCTAGATCAATTGGTCGAGCTGAACTAAAGCCCGGCTCTGCCTTTGTCTTAGCGCAAGTAGGCCCCGCACCGAGGGTCATTATCGGGCACTTCTGGGTCTGTTGCATTGCCGCGGGGGTAACGGCTGCGGTCACAAAGCGCAGCAAGCAGGTTGAGTAATGTTGTTGTTTGTTCTTCGACGCTGAGGTCAGGGTCAAGCTGCGGACCCATATTCGAACCAGGCTCTCCGGCAAGTGTAATCATCGCTATCGCATAACCGTAGTAGCGTGCATGCATACCCAATGTTTGCTCCCCGTTATCGAACATTATTTTGCTGGCATCATCCCCATGGCATTCAGCACATTGGGCTTCGTAAAACGCGTGGCCAAGGGCAGGGTCACCGCCGGGCATGAGCACGAAACCTTTGGGTGAATCAACTGAGAGCGTATAAAGCGCATCGGGGTGCGGCAATGAACCATCACGCACCGCCAACATATAGTCGACCAGTGCCTCAATTTGCGCGGGGCTCAGTACATCGTTATAAGCAGGCAGGCTCCCTGCTCCGGACGTTATGCGCTGAATCCATTCGGCACGGGTTATGTCAGCATTCTCAGTGCTTAGCGGACCATCGGGAAGAACAAATTCTTTGGCTTGATATTCATGCCCGTAAATTCCGGCGTCACCGCGCATGTCCCAGCCGAAAAGGTTTTTGAATCTGTAGCTGTGGCCGTTGTTCAATAGGGGTAAGCCAGCTGCGTCGTTGAGAGTGCCGTCGCCGTTCGGCCCGCCCCTGCCATCCGCTAAAGGCGTTTCCGGATTGTCGGGCACAAAATCTATGCCAACCTCGTCGTACCACATGTCGAACAATCGGCCGCCGTAGCCGATGCGATCGGTTGTTTCATTCGAATCAGTCTCGCCAGGGCTAACACTCAGTGGGTCGCAGCCTGCCAATAGCAGAGCCACAGCTGTGATTAAACCAATTGTCTTCATTTGCCTCACTCTCCTGAGTAAACCGTGCGCGGTAACACCTTATGTCTTAATGATGACCATGAATATGCGGTGCCAATCTTGTGCGTCGATTCTGCCAGCCCGTTTGGGTAAAAAAAAGACCTATGCACTGATGGTGTTGCCGGTAGCCGCATTGCGGCAAATGGTGTATGTTTTTATTCAATAGCCAAGCAGACTTATGGCTCTAGGGTGTTCGGCCCTTCTCTGATGTTAGGCTGTGTCGATTGGGCTACAGAAACGGAGCAGCAACGGGAGTATCAACAGCTTGCAAGACTCAAAGAAACAAGAGTTTTCGCGCCGTGATTATCTGCGCTGGTGGCATGGTGCTGCAAATACTTTTTATATTATAGGAATGCATGCGGCATTAATTGTGTGGCTTTGGTACGGCCGCGACCTTCTCCCCTACCCTTATTTTTTAGCTGTTTCGATACTGGGTGCACTTGTTCATCAGCGAATTCTTTCGGAGTGGTTTCACGAGGCCGTCCACTGGAATATTGTGAGCAATAAAAAGTGGAGTGATAGGCTGGCCAACTTGCTGACAGGGCCTTTCAATGGCGTGCGTATTAAAAGTGCCCGCAAAAAGCATTTCCAGCATCACAGGGTTGAGTCCTTCTTTATGGGTGATGACCCTGACACCTGTGCTGCTGCCGTCATTAACAAGCGTGAACTGCTGTTGGGACTGCTGCGAGACGTTAGCGGCATGACGGCGATAGAAGCTTTTTTAAGCATTTCTGCCAATGATGCAAGCACGTCAAAAGAGTCTATGTTTATCGGCATATTCTGGCTCGCGTATCTCTTAGTCATTCATGGCTCGCTTTTTTATATCACCGTGTCTGCAGGTTATTACGATGTCTACCCTATCTACTTCGTCACGTTGATCAGCCTGTACCCGATTGCAAATCGGCTCCGCTTATACCTCCAGCATGCGACTGTTCGTGACGATGGAACGCTGCTTATTGTTGGCAGCAAGGTATCACGAACCTATTCAGGGGGACT
>JAQWPD010000025.1 GCA_029245525.1 Gammaproteobacteria bacterium
CCACCTACTATGGCTATACCGATAATGTGATTGACCCTTTCATTGAAGCCAACCTCTCTGCCGGCTGGAAATGGCTCAGCATTAGCATCAACCCGGGTAAGTTTCTAAGCAATGAACGCGACAACAACATCAAGCTCGATCCGGAATACGTTTACTACGAGGCAACAGCTGAAGTTAAAGGCTTCTACGGTACTGCAGGTTACTGGGACTGGGACCAAATTAAAGGTGCGCCTGATCAATCAATTAAATCCGCAGGCTACTTTGAGCTTGGCTATGGCGATACGCTAACGGTCAATAACATTGATCTGTTTGATTACAAGATCTCTTATGTTTATGCCGACCGCGATCTCATCGTTAATGACCAGTCCCAAAACACACTGATCTTCGGCATTACCAAAAACTTTTCTATCCTGAAGTAAACAACATCACCCCGACGGGATGCTTTCCGTTGGGGTGCTTTCGGAGCAACACATGAAATTAATTACAGCCATCATCAAACCCTTCAAGCTGGATGATGTACGCCAAGCCGTTGCAGACATTGGTGTACAAGGCATCACCGCTACTGAAGTTAAAGGTTTTGGACGTCAACGTGGTCATACCGAGCTTTATCGTGGTGCAGAGTATGTCGTGGACTTTCTGCCAAAAACAAAAATCGAACTGGCGATTGATGACGACCTCGTTGAACAGGTTGTCGAAACCATTGTAAATACTGCCCGTACTGGAAAAATCGGCGACGGCAAAGTATTCGTCAGCAACCTCGAAGAAGTCATCCGTATCCGCACCGGCGAGACCGGCGCGGAAGCAATCTAACTTCGGACCATCTCAGGAGATTAAAGATGGATCAAATCACAGAACTAAGTTACGCGCTTGATACCTTTTACTTTCTCGTATGCGGCGCACTCGTCATGTGGATGGCGGCTGGCTTCACTATGCTAGAAGCAGGGCTTGTCCGGTCTAAAAATACCGCAGAAATACTGACCAAGAACATGGGGCTCTACGCGATTGCCTGCATTATGTACATGCTTACCGGCTACGGCATCATGTACGGTGAGGGCAACGGCGTTATTCCTCAGCTCTCGGACCTACTGCTTACCAGCGCAGACAACTCTGCCAAGGAAGTGATTGCCAGTGGTGGAGAAACCTATTACTCAAATCTATCGGATTTCTTCTTTCAGGTTGTGTTCGTTGCTACCGCCATGTCGATTGTTTCGGGTGCCGTTGCCGAACGCATGAAGCTGTGGTCATTCTTCCTGTTTGCGGTTGTCTTAACCGGCTTCATCTATCCGGTCCAGGGCTACTGGAAATGGGGTGGTGGATTCCTGAATGAATTGGGCTTTATTGATTTCGCAGGTTCGGGTGTGGTGCACATGTGCGGTGCTGCAGCGGCTCTGGCCGGCGTCATTCTGCTCGGCGCACGGAAAGGCAAGTACACAAAAGACGGTGACGTAAAAGCTATTCCCGGTGCAAACCTGCCGCTGGCAACACTGGGCACATTAATTTTATGGCTGGGCTGGTTCGGTTTTAATGGCGGTTCAGAACTAAAACTGTCTGACGTGTCGGAAGCCAATGCAGTGTCACTCATTTTTGTAAATACCAATGCTGCTGCTGCCGGCGGCCTGATTGCCGCATTATTGCTGGCGCGCGCGTGGTTTGGCAAAGCCGACCTCACTATGGCCCTTAACGGCGCACTTGCCGGACTGGTTGCCATTACCGCTGAACCGCTGACCCCCAGCCCTATTGAAGCCACCATGATCGGTATGGTTGGCGGCCTATTGGTCGTGCCATCAATCGTGTTCATGGATCGCGTATTCAAAATCGATGACCCCGTTGGCGCGATCTCGGTACATGGGGTTGTGGGTATCTGGGGTCTGCTCGCCGTCCCATTGACGAACACTGATGCCACTGTCGGCATGCAGCTCACCGGCATCATCGTGATCTTTGCCTGGGTGTTTGGCACCAGCCTGCTGGTCTGGACGGTTATCAAGCTCACTCTGGGCATTCGGGTCTCTGAGCAAGAAGAATACGATGGCTCCGATATCCACGAATGCGGTCTGGAAGCCTATCCAGAGTTCTCACGAACATCGGAATAACCACAAACTAAGGTCTGCGGTTTCGCCGAGCCTAGGCTTTTAAGCCTAGGCTCGCTGCGGCATTCCTATTCTTCCACAGTAAACACCAGCACCCCACCGGAAGGCTTTCTGTTGGGGGCTTGCGGAGCAATACATGAAACTAGTTACAGCTATCATCAAGCCCTTTAAGCTGGATGATGTGCGCCAGGCCGTTGCACAAATTGGTGTGCAAGGCATGACTGCCACCGAACTGAGGGATTCTGAGCATGCCCTCGATTCTCGAGTAAAAACCAAAATCGAACTTACGGTTGATGACGATCTGGTTGACGAGGTTATCGAAGCGATAACCGAAGCTGCCCGCAGCGGAAAAGTGGGTGACGGCTTTATTGTTCGCGGCCGAATAACCCACATTATTTAAGACAATCAACGATTTTAGTGTATTTTTAAGCGAAAGTAGCCGCGGTGAAAGGCGAACAACGTGACGAAGATCAAGGTGCTGCAATCCGCACTGCGCGACAATATGGGCTTACTATCGCATGATCGGTTCACGCGGCCGCTGCG
The DNA here is from genome assembly GCA_029245525.1 of Gammaproteobacteria bacterium. Lineage (GTDB taxonomy): Bacteria > Pseudomonadota > Gammaproteobacteria > Steroidobacterales > JABIQA01. The sequence goes on from JAQWPD010000025.1 coordinate 2,631, forward strand.
CAGCAGTCGCTTTTCGGGAGAAACTGTGCGCACAAATACACGTATCAGGCTGCTGCTGACAGGACTTATGTTGCTGAATAACATCGCAGCTGCACAAACTATTTATGAATGGCACGGCGATAACAATGAGCGCAATTTCTCTGATTTGCCGCCCAATAATGTTGACGCGACCGCAACCAATCTCAGTGCAACGCCAACCAACGAGGCAGAAATTGAGCAGCGACTCGCGACAGAGGACGAAGCACGCGCCGCCAAGGTGATCAGCGATGAGGTTAATCGCGAAACTGCCGCAGCAGCAGCCGAAGAAGCGGCTCAACGTAAAGCACAACGCGCGGCCAATTGCGCCCGTGCCCGCCAGATTCAAAAAAAATATAACAGCAACCGCCGTATTTATGAGGCTGGTCCAGATGGTGAACCCGCCAAATGGCTGGATATCGATGAAGAGCGCAGCAAAGCGCAGAAGAATGTCGACACCTGGTGTGACTAGCTCAGCGCACTAAAAATCGTTTTGTGGGCCAGCCACAGTCGCGCGGCTGAATCCCTTGCGCCGTAAGACATCATCACAAAACACAAGCCAAACACACCCTATGACACACTCCACCGCATCGGCCTGGGTTTTTCACAATGGATGCCGCTGGCATTCACTGGCAGAATGGCAGTTGAAGCTTTCTGGCCCGGACAGATTTCCGGAATGCAGCTACCCGTGACTCGATACCTATGAATACAGATGCGCACACAGACACCCAAGACCCCGACGCAACCGATCCGTCGTCAAACCAAAGTGACGTACTCACCGCGCCCAAACGAAAACGAGGCTTTGGTGGTCTGGCTTTAATCATCGCAATTGCGTCACTGGGTGTCAGTGGCTGGCTGCTGTGGCAGCAGCAAAACACGGCGCCGGATGACAGCGCCCGGCTTGCACAAGCAAGCGCTCAGAGCTTGCAGCGGTCTATGACCAAATTAGATGGGAAAGCGAGCTACAACGCGGAGAACCTTGAGCAGCTATCTACCCGTCTGGATGCCCAAGGCGCTAGGCTCGACATGATCCCGGTAAGGTTTGATCAAATCGAGGCTATGCTGAACGATATTCCGGCAACCAACGAAGATGCCCGTCGCAAGATACTTAATCTGGAAGCAGATTGGTATCTTCGGCTTGCCGAGACCCAGCTCTCTGTTGCCCGCAATGTTAAAGCATCTGAGGCAGCGCTCATGTTTGCCGATGAATGCTTTAGCCAGCTGGCTAATCCAACATTTACGCCCATTCGTGACCGTATTTCTGCAGCCATTAGCGAACTGCAAATTCAACAGCAACATCCGGTGTCGGCAGATGTCGCCGTGCTACAAACGATTATTGATCGAATTCCGAGTATGGTCCTTAACGAGAATCCGCCGCAGAATTTTGGCAGCACGGCAAAGCGCAGCAGTGAGAGCGAAGGCATTGACCGGGCAATCGCCTCTGTGCGCGAAGCATTTTCAGAAATTATTAGCGTTAAACGCAGCGATATTGCCATCGTCCCGCAACTGACTGACGCCGACACAACTCTCTTACGCCGCAGCCTATCGCTGGAACTTCAGACCGCCAAACTCGCACTACTGCAAGGTGAGCCGGATGTTTACAGTGCCAGCCTAAATACGGCAAATGCCAGCCTCAAACAGAACTTTAATTCAAACTCAGCTCCCGTAGCGGATTCGCTGAAAGCTATTGCTTCACTGCTCAGTGAATCCGCAAACCAGCCATTACCCAACATCGCGGCCATTCGCAACGATCTGGCACAGCTGCGGAGCGTCAGTCAATGAAGTTTGGCATCCTGATTATTGCCTGCCTTGCACTCGGCGCACTGGCAGCCAACTTTTTGGTCGCTGACAATGGCTACGTGCTGATCAGTTTTGCCGGCTACACAGTGGAGATGTCAGCACCGGTCATGCTGTTCCTGCTGGTGCTCTGCTACATCGCAGTTCGACTGATAGTCAGAGTCTGGCAGGCTCCCGCGCAACTGGGTGAAGTGGCTGCCAAGGCCCGAGCGAAGCGGGCCAATCGGCGCATCACACAGGGCTATATTGAATTGGCTGAAGGCAATTTTGCCAAAGGCGAGAAACTGCTCACCAGAGGTATCCGCTCCAGTGAAACGCCTCTGCTGAATTACCTTGCTGCCGCACGAGCAGCTCAAGCTCAGGGCGATACCGAACGCCGTGATAACTGGCTGCAAATGGCTCAAGATCAAGACCCTGAAGCGAGCAGCGCCATATTGCTTACCCAGGCTGAGCTGCAACTGCGCAACGACGAAACCCGCGCAGCTAGGGGCACTTTGGAGCGGGTTATTGATCGCAGCCCACGCAGCGGTGAAGCCTTTCGCCTACTGGCCGAGATATGCATGAAGGATGGCGACTGGAAAACCCTGGAGAGCCTGCTGCCTAAGCTGCGCAAGCGCTTGGGTAAACAGCAGCTGCGTAACTGGTCGATAAAATGCTACCAGGGCTTATTAACCGATTCCGGCAGATCCAAGGCGGAGATCGACAACGTCTGGAAACGGGTACCGCGAACCATGCGCGAAGACCATGAATTGGTGCTCACGCGCATTGAAGCCACGACATTGGCGGGCGAACATCTTGATGCTGAAGAGCTCATCCGCAAGGCGCTTAATCAAACATGGGACAGCGCGCTGATTAAACGTTACGGTCAACTGCACACGGCAGAACCGCAGGTTCTGTTGAAGCGCGTCGAAAAGTGGCTGAAAGAGCACCCCGATGACCCTGATCTGCTATTGGCAGCTGGCAGACTCTGCATAGGCAGCCAGCTGTGGGGCAAGGCCCGAAGCTATCTGGAATCAAGTATCAGTGGCCTGCAGCCGGCACCTGAGGCCTACAACGAGCTCGGGCAACTCATGCTCAAACTGCAGGAACCGGACAAGGCCTCAGCCGCTTTCCGCAAAGGCCTGGAGCTGAGCTGGCAGACGCCTTCGCTGCCCCAACTAAAAGTCGACGCCCAATAAGTCTCTGAAACAACTTGCCTAAAAAGACTGTGAGGGCGCCTTACAGATGAGCACTGACGCCCAAACATCTGTCGGGCAACCAGGATCATCAACGCCAGCAAGTACCGCTGTTAGGCTATACGCGACTGCGTTTACTGTTGAGGTAACTGACCAGTTCATGCCACTGATCCCAATCGGGCCAAGCCAAATACTCTGGAAGCTCATAGATACCCAAGCCGCGGCTGTTCGCACGAATATAATTCTGGGCGTCACGGAATGCGCCAACATAAGGCACACGCAGATCACTCAAATACTCATTGAGCTCTTCAAAGATCAGGGTATTTTCTTTAACCCGGTTTGCCACAACCGCAACCTTGGCGCGTTTGTGGGCTATCGGACGCAGCTCTTCAAGAAACCGTGCCGCAGCCTGTATATCTATAGGTGATGCCAATACCGGCACAATAATAGTTTGTGCATGCTTCACTAGGTTTTTCAGCTCTCTGCCGTGAGACCGTGCAGGGGCGTCAATAATCAGCACCTCGGTATCACGTGGCAATCCTCGCAGACCTCTCTTATCAGCCTCGACACCGACTATTGGCGCTACCCGCTCAGGTCGGCGCTCGAGCCAATCAAGACTGGAGTGCTGAGGGTCGTAATCTGCCAATGCCACTTTGTTGCCCTTCTCCGTGGCATAGTAACTGGCAAGGCTTGTTGCGAGGGTGCTTTTGCCGCAGCCCCCTTTGGCGTTCAGAACCATAATGGAACGCATAGTATTCTCCGCTATTATTATTTTTTCGCAGCGGTGCAAGTTATCCTTGCATTTAACAAAATGCAATTGCGTTTTGCCGCTAATTTCGCAATACCGTCAGCAGTAAGTTTAAAATACCGCTGAACAGGTTGTAGCTTGTTGCTTTGAGATTATTTTTGGTTTATTAAAAAATGAGCATCCCTTTTGTAAAAATGCACGCGCTTGGCAATGACTTCGTCGTCATGCGCGGAAAAACAGCGCCTCGTTTCGATGCCGCATTCATTCGCCGAATAAGTAATCGCCGCACCGGCATCGGTTTTGATCAACTGTTGTGGCTGGAACCACCCCATTCGGAAGCTCATGATGTTTTCTATCGCATTTTCAATGCCGATGGCGGCGAAGTTGAGCAATGCGGCAATGGCGCACGCTGTATTGCACGCCTTCTGGCGGGTGATGGACCCGATCATCAATCAACCTTTCTGATGGAATATGGTCACGGGGTTGTCAACGCCAACATCACTGTGGATGGCCTGGTGTCAGTGGGCATGGGCATACCCAACACCGAGCCCGCTGCACTGCCATTTGTGACAACTCAGAAAGCAGCTCCCTACCAGACTCAGGCGGCAGGACAGAATGTGGAATTCCGAGTGGTGTCCATGGGCAATCCTCATGCTGTGCTGATGGTCGATGACATTGATAATGCCAATGTCGCCGACCTAGGGCCCGCGCTTGAGCGGCATGAATGCTTTCCTAACCGTGCTAATATTGGGTTCATGCAGGTACTCGGTAATTCGCACATAAAACTGCGGGTATTTGAGCGGGGTGTTGGCGAAACCCAGGCCTGCGGCACTGGGGCATGTGCCGCAGCAGTGGCCGGCCAGCTGGCCGGCTTGCTGGGCAACAAAGTCACCGTCAGCCTGCCCGGCGGCGATGTGGAGGTTCATTGGAGCGGTCCCGACAGTGAGGTTTATCTTACTGGTGAGGCCATTACAGTGTTTGAAGGGCAGTTAAACGATAACCTTTAACGGATGATACAAACAGCATGAGCACGGCAAATAAAGCCAACGCCGAAGCGCAGCTTCAAGGCATTAACGCCAAGATGGTTGCAGATTATCTCGGCAATAACCCCGACTTTTTCGACAGTCATCCGCACCTTCTGCACACTATTGAGCTCTCGCACAGTACTGGCGGGCCGCGTGCAACCTCGCTCATCGAGCGACAGGTGTCCATATTGCGAGATAAAAACGAGGCACTTGAGCAGCAATTACGCGAATTAATTGATGTTGCACGCGGCAACGATGACCTGTCCAGCAAGATCGATGTACTGTCGATTAAGCTGCTGGCAGCAAAAAATCGTGATGAGATCGTTAGTGCCCTTGAGTCCACGCTGCGCAGCGAATTGCTCGCCGAACATGCGGTAATGGTGTTGTTTTTGCCGAGCGCCAATCAGCGTGAGCCGGAAACCCGTTTCCTGCGGGTGATCGATAGAAACGATGAAAGTCTCACCCCGTTCAAGACATTTCTTGATGTGGGCACACCGCGCTGTGGTTTTATTCGTGATACCCAGCGTGACTTTTTATTCGGTATTGGCAACATTGAAATCGGCTCAGCCGCTCTGGTGCCGCTGGGAGAAAAATGCGCCAGCGGATTTTTGGCAATTGGCAGCCGTGATGCTGAGTATTTTAGTCCTGATCAAGGCATGGAATTTCTCGCCCGCATGGGTGAAATGGTGTCCGCTGCGCTTAGCAGCCGATAGTCGCCCGTTTGGGGAATATTCCGGCTATGAGCTATAAATACAGATGAACGCCGGTGCCGCTCAGCAAGTCAGTCGCTTTCTGGAGCATCTGCGCCTGGAGAGGCGGCTCTCCACTCACACCATTAAAAGTTACCGCCGCGACCTCGAGTGTTTAAGCGACTTTTGCAGCGATGAAAGCATTGCCGACTGGCCTGACCTGCGCGATCACCAAATACGTCGCTTCGCGGCTATCAGCCATGCCAAAGGGCTCGGCGGCAGAAGTATTCAACGGCGATTATCGGGTGCGCGCAGCTTTTTCAATTACCTGATCCGGGAAAACCTGCTGCAGAACAATCCGGCGGTCGATATTCGCGCACCAAAAAGCCGTAAACGGCTGCCAGAAACGCTCGATGTCGACCAGATAGCTCACCTAATGGAAGTGCCCGGCAGCGACCCGGTCGACCTGTGTGATAAGGCCATGCTCGAACTGCTGTACTCGTCAGGCTTACGCCTCGCTGAACTGGTCAGCCTCAACATTGGGCAAATCAATACCGCCGATGGTACTGTCAGGGTCACGGGTAAGGGCAACAAAACCCGCATTGTTCCCGTAGGGCGCTATGCTCGCAAAGCCATTGATGCCTGGCTAACAGTGCGCTCAACCATTGCCGACCCTCTCGAGCCAGCGGTTTTTACCGGACCCAAAGGCACTAGAATCAGTCCACGCAGCGTCCAGGCCCGTGTAAAACAGCGGGCAAAAGCCGCCGGTCTGCCGCAGCGGGTCTACCCGCACCTTTTCCGCCACAGCTTTGCAACGCACCTGCTCGAATCAAGCCGTGACCTGCGTGGGGTACAGGAACTGCTGGGGCATGCCGACATCAGCACAACGCAGGTGTATACACACCTTGATTTTCAGCACTTAGCCCAGATATACGATAAAGCACACCCGCGCGCGGTAACAAAAAAGCGCCGAAAAACCGACGACGAAGGCTGACCGGGCGGCGTTACATATTCATCGTTCAACAGGGCACAAAGTGTTCAGGTCGGACAGGATCTCTGCGGCATGCCACCCGTTGTCTGCGTGTTGCGCTGCAATGCCGGTAAATCGCTTAATTACGCTAAGGAAGACAGTATGGAACAGTATCGCGGCACAACCATTGTGTCAGTTCGGCGGAATGGCCAAGTGGCCATCGCCGGCGATGGTCAGGTAAGTTTGGGCAACACCATCATGAAGGGGAACGCGCGGAAGGTAAGGCGCCTTGCCGATGGCCAAGTATTGGCCGGCTTTGCCGGCGGTACCGCGGATGCCTTCACTCTGTTTGAGTTGTTCGAAGGCAAGCTAGAGCAGCACGGCAATTTAACCCGCGCTGCAATCGAACTGGCGAAAGACTGGCGCACAGATCGTCGTTTGCGGCGCTTAGAAGCCTTACTCTGCGTTGCAGATAAAGATGCCTCACTCATCATCTCGGGAAACGGTGATGTTATTGAGCCTGAAAACGATCTCATGGCCATCGGCTCAGGCGGCAGCTTTGCCCAAGCTGCGGCTAAAGCCCTGATTGAAAACACCGATTTAACTGCTCCCGACATTGCGAGAAAAGCGTTGGAAATTGCGGCTGATATCTGCGTCTACACCAACAGCAACATTATCCTAGAAAGCCTCTCGGATGATAGCGGCAACAAATAAGAGATAAGCATCATGTCAAAAATGACCCCCAGAGAAATTGTTCAGGAGCTCGACAAACATATCGTTGGCCAAGATAACGCCAAACGCTCCGTCGCCATAGCCTTGCGAAATCGCTGGCGGCGTATGCAACTCAAAGAGAGTCTGCGCAATGAAGTCACCCCGAAAAACATACTAATGATCGGCCCCACCGGTGTGGGCAAGACCGAAATCGCCCGGCGCCTGTCGCGACTGGCTAATGCACCCTTTATCAAGGTTGAGGCTACCAAGTTCACGGAAGTCGGCTATGTAGGGCGTGAGGTCGACAGTATCATCCGCGACCTGACCGATGTTGCCGTAAAGCTCACCCGTGAAACCGAAATGCATAAAGTTCAACATAGAGCCGAAGATGCGGCTGAAGACCGCGTTCTCGATGCAATCCTGCCCCCGGCAGCCAGCGAAATTGGCCAACCCGCAAGCAATCGAGATTCAGACACCCGCCAGAAGTTCCGCAAGAAGCTTCGGGAAGGCGAACTGGATGAAAAAGAGATCGAAATAGATCTTGATGTCGCGCCCGTGGGTGTTGAAATCATGACTCCGCCAGGCATGGAAGAAATGAGCAGCCAACTGCAAAGTATGTTTCAAAACATGTCGGGCACACAAACACGCAGTCGCAAGGTAAAAATTAAAGAAGCCATTAAGCTGCTTACTGAAGAAGAAGCCGCCCGTCTAATTAATGATGAAGACATCAAGCTGGCCGCGCTTGAGAACGTCGAGAACAATGGCATCGTATTCATTGATGAAATCGATAAAGTAGCTCGTCGGGCGGATGCACAAGGCGCCGATGTATCACGTGAAGGTGTGCAGCGAGATCTACTGCCTTTGGTTGAAGGATGCACCATCACAACCAAGCATGGCATAGTAAAAACCGACCACATTCTGTTTGTTGCCTCTGGCGCATTCCACTCCGTGAAGCCTTCGGACCTTGTACCAGAGCTCCAGGGGCGCTTCCCTATCAGGGTTGAACTCAATGCTCTTGGCGTTAATGATTTTGAACGCATCCTTACTGAACCGGATGCCTCACTGACTGAACAATATACTGCTCTGATGGGCACCGAAGGGGTTGAACTGAATTTCACCACCAGTGGCGTTACGCGCGTTGCCGAAATTGCCTGGAAGGTCAATGAAAACACCGAGAATATTGGTGCACGCCGGCTGCATACGGTGCTGGAGCGACTGCTGGAGACAGTCTCCTACGAAGCCGCCGACCGCGGTGGGGAAACAATCGCGATTGATGCCACCTATGTAGATGGCCATCTGGGCGAATTGGTGCAGGATGAAGACTTGAGCCGCTATATACTGTAGCAGTCCCGACGAGCCATATCGGCATAGAGAACAGCACGCATGAAAAACGAATCCTCAACCACGCACTTCGGCTATGAAACCGTAAACACGGCAGAGAAACAAAGTCGTGTGCGAGAGGTATTCGATTCGGTTGCCAGCCAATACGACATCATGAATGATCTGATGTCTCTGGGCAGCCACCGTCTCTGGAAGCGCTTTATGCTGGGCAAAACGGGCTTGCGTCCGGGGCAGATAGCGCTGGATGTGGCCGGCGGTACCGGTGATATCAGCGCTGGACTGCTAAAGCTGGTTGGACCCAATGGTTCGGTGTGCCTCACCGATATTAATTCGGCGATGCTAAACGTAGGTCGCGACCGCTTGCTTGACAAAGGCTTAATTCGCGGTCTTAGTGTGGCGCAGGCTAACGCTGAAAAACTGCCATTTAAAAGCGGCAGCTTCGATTGCATCACTATCGCTTTCGGCCTGCGAAATGTTACCAATAAGCAAGCCGCACTGGAGAGTATGAAGCGCTGCCTTAAGCCTGGCGGCAAATTACTTATCCTAGAGTTTTCCAAGCCAGTGATTAAATTGCTGGAACCGGCATACAACCTTTACTCATTTAAAATTCTGCCCGCACTCGGTGAATTTGTTGCCAACGATGCAGCCAGTTATCAGTATCTTGCTGAATCCATCCGCATGCACCCTGATCAGGAAAGCCTGAAAGGTATGATGGACTCAGCCGGACTCGAAGACTGCCGCTATTACAACCTGAGCGGCGGTATTGTTGCACTCCATACCGGCTACAAGTACTAAACTGCGGTAGCGGATGCAATGATGACTAGCAGCACTGGAAGCAACCATGAACGCCGCCCCGAAAAAGCAGCATTGAGCGCAGTGCTGGCTAAGGCGGAAACCCGCATTAACCATCGCGTCAGTCAATCAACTACCGCACGCGCGATGCTCAAGGATCTGCAGGGCAGATCGATTGCCATCGATGTCAACGGGCTGGATCTGCGTATTGTTTGTCGCGCCACATCGCGTGATATACAGCTATACAGTGCTAAAGAAGACGAAGAAGCCGATGCTGAACTGTCTGGCTCACCGTTAAGCCTGCTGCGCCTAATCACCGATGATCCGCGACAGCTGATTAATGCCGGGCATATCTGTTTGAATGGCAACACCAACGTCGCCGAGGCTTTTCAGGCGCTATTTGCACTCGTAAAGCCCGAACTCGAAGAAGAACTTGCTGGGGTTATTGGTGATTCTGCCGCTCGTCAGCTTACACTCGTTGCCAATGGCTTCACCGGCTGGTTGCGTGGTGCACGCCACAGCATGGCGCGCAGCAGCGGCGAGTACCTTCGCGAAGAAAGCCGACAGTTGCCAACAGCGGCTGAGATCGAGGAATTCTACCAAGCAGTGGATGAGCTCACCCTGGCGGTAGACAGAGCTGATGCGCGGCTGCACGAGTATGTGCTTCAACAACAAGGCCAAGAAACCCAAGATGCGTCTTAACGTTCTATTTCAACTTGTCCGTATGCAACGGGTGATGGTGCGACACGGTCTCGATGATCTGATTGCGGAAACACACCTGCTGCGTCCATTGCGCTACGTATTTCTGCTCTCACCCTGGACGTGGGGCAGTGGTCGCACCAAAGGCTCGCGTGGAGAGAGGATCCGCGAAGCGCTGCAGGAACTCGGCCCTATCTACGTTAAGTTTGGGCAGTCAGTTTCTACTCGCCAGGATATCCTGCCTGCCGATATTGGTGCGGAGCTGGCCAAATTGCAGGATCAGGTGCCGCCATTTCCTCCTGAGCTTGCCAGCGAATATATCGAACGCAGCTATGGCTGCCCGGCCGATGACGTATTTGCCGAATTTGATCCGCAGGCGCTGGCAGCTGCTTCGATTGCTCAAGTGCATGCCGCTCGTCTGCATACCGGCGAAGAAGTCGTCGTCAAATTGTTGCGACCGAATGTCCGCGAACTCATCGAACGCGATATCGAGGTGATGTACGCACTGGCCTCACTGGCCAAACGCTATTCCAAAGACGCACGTCGTCTGCGCCCTATTGAAGTGGTTACCGAGTTTAAGAAGACACTGATTAACGAGCTGGACATGATGCGTGAGGCTGCTAACGCTGCCCTGTTACGCCGCAATTTTGAAGGTTCGGACCAGCTGTATGTGCCTGAAGTCTACTTCGACTATTGCCGCGGCGATGTGATGGTGATGGAACGCATTCATGGCATTCCAATAAGTGATATGAAAACACTCCGATCCATTAACGCCAATATTCCGATGCTCGCTGCCAATGGCGTGGAAATATTTTTTACTCAGGTATTTCGCCACAACTTCTTTCATGCCGACATGCACCCGGGCAATATTTTTGTTGATGTGAGCGACCCTGACAAGCCTCGCTACTGCGCGGTTGACTTTGGCATTATGGGCACCCTGGATGAGCGCGATCGACGCTATCTGGCGGGCAACTTTCTAGCATTTTTTGACCGTGACTATTACCGGGTTGCGAAACTGCATATCGACTCAGGCTGGGTGCCGGCAGACACCCGTGTGGACGAACTCGAGTCAGCGGTGCGCACGGTTTGCGAACCCATATTTAACAAACCACTTAAGGATATATCGTTTGGCCAGGTGCTATTGCGCCTGTTTCAGGTCGCCCGCCAGTTTGACATGGAAATTCAGCCGCAACTGGTGCTGCTGCAGAAAACGTTACTGAATATTGAAGGACTTGGACGCCAACTTTATCCGGAGCTGGATCTGTGGGAAACCGGCCAACCGGTGCTTCGCGAATGGATGGAAGAGCAAAGTGGCCCTAAGGCGTTAGCGAAACAATTAAAGCGTGACTGGCCAGAAATTAAATACGTTCTCGAAAACCTTCCTGCGGTTGCTCACAAACTCGTTGATGCCGTAACTGATGAAGATCAAAGTGTGGTTTATAAAGCCCGACAACACGCAAAGCAACTGGCTCAACAGCGCTATTTGGTGTTCACCGGCTCAGCTGTTCTTATAGCGTCCAGCTTGCTCATTGGCCTAAGCAGTGTGCCGCTGATAGGTGGCATCGGAGCAATTATTGGTGTTGCGCTCATGTGGCAAGGTCGCCCGCAGTAACGTGCTGCCCTCGACAACCAACAGGAAAACCATATCAATCAAACAGCAATGAAGCTCAGCCATTTCGCTTAGAGTCATTTCCAGTCTTACGGTATTTGCACAGTATATTTATGGAAACGTCATGTCTGATAGCGCAACGGGTGCCATAGCCGACCCTGATAAATTCTTCAGTGCAGATAAAGCTCTGCTGCTCGTCTGCCTGGTCACCTACGGGATGGGGCAGTCGGTACTCTTTGTGGTATTCCCTCCTTTAGTAGAGACCATTGGCCTGACCAAGACTCAGTTTGGTCTGATCTTCTCTATTTCAAATATCGTACTCGCCATAGCGGCAGTCTATTGGGGACGACTCAGCGACAAGGTAGGTCGCAAACCCCTGTTGTTGGTCGGCCTTTTTGGGTATGCGTTCGGAACCGGCCTGCTCGCGCTAACACTCGAATGGGGCGTACGCGGCACGCCGGCCCCACTGCTGCTATTTGGGGCCATCGTTCTGGCACGGCTGGTCTACGCCTCTCTAGCATCAGCAATAAACCCTTCTGCAAGCGCCTACCTGGCTGATACCACAACACGCGAACAACGCGCACAAGGCATGGCATTGCTGGGCATGAGCTCAGGTATTGGCACCATGCTTGGACCCGCCATGGGTGGTGCGCTGGCGTTTATTAGCGTGATCTTTCCGCTCTATGTGGTTATCGGGTTGTCGCTAATGGCGATGATGCTGCTCGCGCTGAAACTCAAAGAACCTGAAAAAATCGCATCGCAGACAAGCCAAACCACGAAAATTTCCTGGTTCGACCCAAGAGTCCGTCCATTTTTGCTGCTGTTTTTCTTTTTCTGGATGGGCTTCATGATGAATCAGATTATCGTTGCCTTTTATCTCGAGCAACATATTGGTATTGAAGGTGATGCTAACGTCGCCAGAGCAGCCGCCAGCGCACTGGTAGCTATGGCTATTTGGGCCACCGCGATGCAGTTTTTTATTATCAAACGCAAGTCTTTGGGCCCCCAGCAGATGCTGCGCATTGGCTTCCCCGCATTTGCCATCGGTGCAATAACGCTCTACTTCGCAACCAGCATGATTGGAATTTGGCTGGCGTTTAGCCTATTTGGTGTTTCAATGGCAATGGCAAACGCTGGCATCTCGGGCGGTGCCAGTATAAGCGTCGAACCACACGAACAAGGCGCTATTGGCGGGTTGCTCTCAGCAGCGCCCATTTTTGGCATGGTGATCGGGCCATTAATCGGAACGGCATTGTTTGATTTCTATGGCCCACAATCCCCGGCATTGGTCGCCGGCATCACCTTTACCTTGCTGTCAATTTATGCATTTACCGTAAAGGTCTCTGTTCACAAGACCGGCTAGCTCAGCCCTGAAGGCCACGCAGAAATGCAGCGGCATCTTCTCCCGATTCAATCTTCTCGAGCAATGCCGAGCCTACAATCACGCCGTCGGCATGCTTGCCAAGCATGGCAACCTGCGAGGGCTCGCGAACACCAAAACCCGCGCACACCGGTATTGATGCATGGCGTTTAACCACATCAAGATAATCAACCACCTCGGCTGGCATAGACTGATCACCACCAGTCACACCGGTCACAGTGACTGCATAGATAAAGCCCTGACTCACCTTACACAGCATTTCGAGACGGTCTTCCGGGGTCGCAGGGGTCACCAACTGCACCAAACCCAAGCCCTGTGTCTCTAAGGCTGCACGGAGGTGTTCACTTTCCTCCCAGGGTAGGTCCGGCACAATAAAACCACAGACACCCGCTTTTGCAGCATCAGCCGCCAATGCTTCGTAACCGTATGCCAGCAGGGGGTTGAGGTAGCTCATCAATACGATCGGGGTATCGATGTCGCTCGCGGCAAGCTGATCGATAATCCAATTCAGCGTTACGCCCTGCTCAATAGCCGAATGACTTGAGCGCTGAATCGTAATGCCATCGGCCATCGGATCAGAAAAGGGCACGCCCACTTCAACCACGTCGCCGTCTTTGCAAATTTCGCTGAGCACCTTAATGAACTCATCTTTAATCGGATAACCTGCTGTTACAAATGGCACGAGACCCACACGACCTGCGGCGGTCGCCGCATTAAGTGCCACGGATATTTTCTGATGTAGCTGCATAAATTTACTGCCTGATTAATCTGTTTTGGCTAACGGTGACTCACTCCGCGGCTTCACGAAATGACATGTGCTTGCTCAACGTTGGCATGTCTTTATCGCCACGGCCCGATAAACCGATCAGAATCCGCTTACCCGGATTCTCCTTCGCCCATTCACGAGCACCGGCAAGCGCATGCGATGACTCAATTGCTGGCAGAATGCCTTCAAATGCACAGCACTCACGGAGAGCATCCAAGGCCACATCATCGGTAATTGAGTGATAAGTCACCCTGCCGATGGTTTTTAATAGCGCATGTTCAGGGCCAACACCGGGGTAATCCAGGCCAGCTGAAACCGAGTGGGTTTCCTGAATTTGTCCATCAGCATCATAAAGCAACATCGAATAGGTGCCGTGCAAGACGCCGGGCTTGCCCGCGGCCAAGGTTGCCGAGTTGTCACCCAGGTCTGGGCCAAGGCCACCTGCCTCTATGCCCAGCATTTCTATGCCGCTATCGGCAAGCATGGGATGAAACAAACCAATGGCATTGGAACCACCACCCACGCAGGCCACAGCAATATCAGGTAAACCACCCGCTGCTTCAATAATCTGCGCACGCGCTTCCGTGCCAATTACCGACTGCAACACCTGCACCAACCATGGGTAAGGATGAGGACCCACCGCTGAGCCCAACAGATAAAAGGTTTCCGCTGGATCAGCAACCCAGTTACGGAAAGCCTCATCAATAGCAGCGCGTAAGGTTGCATCACCGCCGGTCACCGGCACCACGTTGGCACCCAACTGATACATACGGTCAACGTTCGGCGCCTGACGCTCAATATCAACCGCACCCATGTACACGGTGCAGGGGATACCCACTCGTGCACAGGCAGCCGCAGTTGCCACACCATGCTGACCTGCACCGGTTTCAGCGACCACGCGCTTAGCACCTAATTTTTTGGCCAGAAAGGCCTGACCCAATGCATTATTAATTTTGTGAGCCCCTGTGTGCGCAAGGTCTTCACGTTTCAACCAAACATCAGCACCCCAGCGCTTACTTAAACCCCGGGCATGAGTCAATGCGGTTGGCCGGCCAACCCAATCTTTTAGTTCGCGCCGCAACTCGACCTGCAATTCATCATCAGCAAGAAACTCGTGAATACCCTGTTCGAGTCGTTTTAGCGCGGTCACCAGAGTCTCCGGTGCATAGCTTCCGCCAAACGGCCCGTAACGACCGCGCTTATCGGGATACTCACCCGCGATTAGCTTACGCAAATGTTCCGCGCGGTCGGCATCACTCATATTTTCTAAAGCTTCATTCATACTGTTGACCTATCAATCCATTACGACGCACTGCGGGCTGCCGCCACAAACGCTCTGATTAATCCAATATCTTTCACCCCGCGCTCAAGCTCAATACCACTGCTCACATCAACACCCCACGGTCTGACCTG
Source organism: Gammaproteobacteria bacterium (assembly GCA_029245525.1). GTDB lineage: Bacteria > Pseudomonadota > Gammaproteobacteria > Steroidobacterales > JABIQA01. Next base: position 17,762 of record JAQWPD010000025.1, read on the forward strand.
CTCAATTGCACGCGCAACATTGTCCGGGTTCAAGCCACCGGCAAGAATTAACTTCTGCCGTTGAGCAATCTCTGCGGCCTGCTCCCAATCGGCAAGCTCGCCCTGACCAGAGTTAGCGCTTTCAAATAACACCATGCCACCTTGGGGAGGCACTACATCACCACTGCGATACACCGGCAAGCGCTTGCCAATGGTGTCGGTATCCAGCCATTCAAAGTCGCCGCTGTCTGTTTGCAACCAGCGTGGATTAAAACCCTTCAGGACCGCATTAAGCTGACTCTGCGTCGGCCGGCGCATAACAGCAACCCGTTTTATTTTTCGTGGCAAGCCGGTACACAGTGTCAGCGCTTCTTCAGGACTTACCTGTCGCGGGGAATCAGCAAAAACAAAGCCTAAAGCATCGGCACCCGCTTCCACAGCCGCATTGACAGCCGCCGCTGTGCGCAAGCCACATATTTTCACAAACATACCTAACTCCCCGCCTCGCGACCGGCAGCAATAAACCGTTTTACCGTTGCCTCAGGCGTGCCACTTTTCATTAGCGCCGTGCCAACCAATGACATCCGATAACCCAGCTCTGCTGCAGCTGCTGCTTGCGCCGCCTCGCGGATACCGCTTTCAGCAACCCAGGGTACGCCGACAGGCAGTGCTGAAACTATGCTCTCAAAGCGACTTGGTTTTACCTGCAAGCTACGCAGGTCTCGACAATTTACGCCCAGCAACCACTGACAAGCACCTTTATTAAGCGCCGGTCCGGCAGCTTCCAGCACGGGTAAACAATGCTCAATATCATGCTCATCAAACACTTCCATCAACACAAATAAACCTAGCTCAGCTGCGCAGTCCATCATGTCCTGCATCTTTGATCGCTCAAGAATTGCCGCAATCAGCAACACACCGGAAGCCCCGGATGCTCTCGCCTCTGCAACCTGATAAGGATCAACCAGAAAGTCCTTACGCATAACCGGCGTCCCGTTTGCCACCTTAATTGCGGCTTCCATATCCGCAAGGCTGCCGTTGAACTGGTCAGGCTCGGTTAACACAGACAATGCCGCCGCGCCGGCCGCCGTATACGCTCTTACCTGATCTTCAAGGCTTAAACTTGCGGCTGCCAATTCTCCCTCAGCAGGTGATCGCCGTTTTAATTCTGCAATCAGGTCAAAGCCCTGAGCAGCCAGATTTAACGGTGGAGGCAAGTCACTGTCCGCCGCACGCGCAAGAATTTTCGCGTCACTGCACACCCGGCGCGCCACCGCCAAACGTGCAGCGCTGCCGTCTGCCATGATCTGCAGAAAATCAGACTGTGCGCCGGAATTTGAGCCACGAATCATCATGCTGGTGTGTGCCGCAAACTAGCCAACTGTTGTTTCGCTGCACCGCTAGCAATAGCCTCACGTGCCTGTGCAATGCCGGCGTTCAAATCAGCAGCGCGTCCAGTAACTTCCAACAGCAGGCCCGCACCAAGAACCAAGGCGTCCGCATGGGCACCCTGGTCTTCGTCATTCATTACTGCGGCAAGAGCGGCGGCATTTTCATCGGCGTCTCCGCCGGCTAAATCTTCCGGAAGACAGCGTGGAATGCCATAATCCTGAGGATCACGACGCTCATGCTTTACGCTACCAGGAGTAACGTCAAACAGATCAAACACACCCACCGGGCTCGCCTCATCCCAACCGGGCTCGCCATGCACAACAAACGCGCGCTTAAGGTTCATGCCAGCGAGCGCATTTGCCATGATCTCGGCCATCGCCAGACTGTAAGCACCGATCAAATGATAGGGCGGCTCGGCGGGATTCGTGAGAGGGCCAAGAATATTAAACACCGTGCGAACACCCATAGCGACCCGCACCGGCATAATGTTTTTCATGGCCGGATGAAACCCGGGAGCAAACAAAAAAGCAAAGTTGTTCTGCGTCAAACCTTCAATAGCTGAGTCTGCGTCTTCAGCAATGTTAATGCCCAGGCACTCAAGTGCATCAGCGCTGCCCGACTTACTCGATACGGAGCGGTTGCCATGCTTAATCATAGGAACGCCGCAGGCCGCGGCCAGTATTGATGTGCCCGTGGAAATATTCAGACTTCCCGAGCCGTCGCCACCCGTGCCTACGCAGTCCGCTGCATCAAGACCGGCCGGAAGTTGTGGTTTACGCGCCAGCTTACGCATACCCAAAGCAAAGCCGCGAATCTCATCAGGGGTTTCACCCTTTGCCCGCAAGGCCGCCAACAAAGCGCCAGCCTGTGCCGGTGCCATGTCATCTTCGGCCAGTGCGCACATAAGCTCAAACGCCTGATCTTCGGTCAGGTGTTCACCTTTCAAAAGCTGTTCAAGCATATCGCGGCAGTCAATAGTCATGTCCATCGTTCTCTATATGTCGGTATTAACTGTAAGGAAGTTTGCGAGCAGCGCATCGCCTTCGGGGGTTAAAACACTCTCCGGATGAAACTGCACACTCTCCATCGCTAGCGTCTTATGCCTAACGCCCATAATTTCACCACCTTCGGTGCGGGCTGTCACCTCCAAACAATCAGGAATAGTATCGCGGTCGGCTGCCAATGAATGGTAGCGCCCCACTTCCAGAGGCTGCGACAGCGCCGCAAATAAGCCCTTGCCATCATGCCTGATCGCTGAGGTTTTACCGTGCATCAAACGCGCCGCAGAAATAATCTCACCGCCAAAATGCTGCACCATACTCTGATGGCCCAAGCACACGCCCAACACAGGAACCTTGCCTTCAAATGCGGCAATCATTGCTAACGAAACGCCTGCGCCATCCGGACGGCCGGGACCGGGTGAAATACACAAATGAGTGGGATTCAAGGCCAGCGCTTCTGCAACTGTAATTTCATCGTTACGATAAACCAGAACGTCCACATCCATCACCAGGAAAGCCTGCACCAGGTTGTAGGTGAACGAATCGTAGTTATCTATCAGCAATAGCTTTGCTTTGCTCATAAACCTTTCTCCGCCAACGCCAATGCCTTTCTTAGAATAGCGCTCTTGGCCAGCACTTCGTTGTATTCATATTCCGGCACACTGTCGGCAACGATACCTGCGCCAGCCTGATAACTATATCGGTCGCCCTTAAACACTAAGGTGCGAATCGCAATGGCCTGATCCATATCGCCGTTGTTGGCAAAGTAGCCTACCGTTCCGGCATAAACGCCACGCCGCACTGGCTCAAAGTGGTCAATCAGCTCCATCGCGCGCACTTTAGGCGCACCAACAAGAGTTCCCGCAGGAAATGTCGCCGCGAATAGATCAAACGCATCCTTGTCCGCAGAGACTTTACCCTGCACACCACTCACAATATGCATTACATGACTGTAACGCTCGATAGAGCGGTATGGCTCAACATAAACTGAACCACCTTCGGCAACTCTGCCTAAATCATTGCGTGCCAAGTCAACCAACATGACATGCTCGGCGTTCTCTTTCTCATCCGCCAGCAATGAGGTCTCATTAGCCAAATCTTCAGCCTGGTTTTCACCGCGGGGACGCGTGCCGGCAATGGGTCGCAACGAGGCATTATGCTTATGCATCTTGACCAGCGCTTCCGGTGACGAACCGACAATCTGTAGGTCATCGAGATCGCAGAAGTACATATAGGGCGAAGGATTTAACAGGCGCAAAGCCCGATATACCTGGAACGGATCCAGCTCATGCTCACCGGAAAATCGAACTGATAATACCAACTGGTAGACATCGCCCTGCTCGATGTATTGCTTACTCTCCTCAACCGCCGTCATAAATTCCGTTTTGCTTAGGCTGTCCTTAGCTGGGGTATAACTGGCGTTGGCTGGAGGGGCGGGTAATGGGCCGGCAAGCAGTTCGCGGATCTGATCACGCAGCGCCTCGCGCTGAGATTCATCGCCTGAGTGCAATAAAGCCATACGATGGGTCAAATGATCGAACACCAACATTGACTCAGTTGCCATATAGGCAGCTAACGGCGTGTCGCTGTCTTGATCGCCCGGCGGCGGGCTCTCGAGCCGCTCAAAACACCGCACAAGGTCATAAGCTGCATTACCAACGAAGCCACCGGAAAACGGCAAGCCTTCAACCTCGGGCTTTAACTGTGGCGTGAGCTTCAGCGCTGCCCTCAGGGTGTCCAGCAATTCCTGTTGTGACGACGGGAAATCCTGCACCACATCGCTGTACCGAATGCCGTCCTTATCCAGACGAAACTCCAGCCCCTCACCAAAGCCCAAAAAAGAATATCGGGCCAAGTGAGTGCCCCCCTCTACACTTTCCAGCAGAAAACGGGGTCGTAGCGTGTGCAGCTTTAAATATGTGGATACAGGTGTGTCCAGGTCGGCCGCGATATCAAATGGGTCTTGCATAGTCTTATATTGCCTTAGTCTTTGTGTTTATTGCTGCATTTCGTCTCGGTAGGCTTAACTTTCAGCCGGGCAATAAAAAACCCATCACCGGATTACGGAGATGGGCTGCTGTTTCTTTCAGGCACTAATAATTAGCCAGCAACACTCTCCTGTGAGTACTGCCGCCACCAATTGTTTAGTTTTTGTACGCCATTCATGGGTTTAAGTATCGTTGTATCGAGCCATTCCGTCAAGCGATTCAAGGATACAGCTCGCCATTCAGAGCTTCATAGACAATATCTGTGGGGACCTCATGCCCACAGGGATTCCAATGCAGGTCACAACTAAAGCCCTAATGTATATGTTCGTGCTCATCCAGGCTGACATATTCCAAAAAGCAGCCGCCACCGAAGGGTGGCAAAAAACGCTCTAAGCTCCTGACAAATCATACAAGATGGGCATGATGGCGGAGAAAATAGCCCACATTATGAGTGTCAGCGGAATGCCCACACGCAGGAAATCGGTAAACTTATAACCACCGGCACTCATGATCAGCAGGTTGGTCTGGTAGCCAATCGGTGTGGCAAAGCTCATGTTGGCGCCAAAAACAACCGCAAGAATAAAAGGCTCAACCGGAGCGCCTAGCTGCTGCGCAATGCTGATTGAAATTGGCGTACCA